>CAZWLX010000027.1:0-3429 GCA_964634845.1 Candidatus Woesearchaeota archaeon
CCTTGGCAACCAAAAAGTTTAGAACATATCCAACAATCATGTCCTTTTTGCAATATTTCTCAAAGAAATTACGAAGAATCCGGAGATTTGGCAGCGTTTGATAATTCAGCAACTCCTTATTCTTGGCAGAAATTAGTAATTCCCGCACCAAATTATCTCAGAGCAGGAGGAGATAATTTTAGTCATTTATACGAATCTGGAGGATTAGCCAGAGTGCTTAGCTTCTCTATAGAGTTAATGAGAAGAGCCGGAATAAAAGCTGCAGAGTTAGGGGCTCACATAGGTCCTCTCGCAGGGCAAAATTTAGGACACTTGCATTATCACTTAATAAACCGAAATCATAAAACCCAATAGCAATATTTATTAATCTTCTGTTTTGCCAAATATCATGGTCTTAGTAAAAATCTTAGGAGCAGTAGATTTAGCAGCAGCAGGAGCCTTATTAATAGTTATCTTTGACATCCCTGTTTTTGTCCCTTACTTTATGTTTTGTGCAGGATTGCTTTTCCTAAAAGGTCTATTTGCATTAACAGGAGATATCTTAAGTTTTATTGATTTAGTCGCATCTTTTACAATTCTTTTATCAATATTTTTCACACCTTTCTCTTTTTTATTATGGACTCTGACATTTCTTTTAATCGCGAAAGGATTCGTTAGTTTCTTATAATCTTAAAAATCTCTCTTCTAATTTGTTCTTGAGATTCTCAAGATCTTGCTGGAATTGTCTTACTTCTTCAACAACTTTCTCTTTTTCTCCGTCTTTTCCAGTAGTTTTCTGGGCTATAAAATTGCTTGACTTCTGCAGACTCTCAAAAGTTCCTGCATCACTCCAAAACCCTTTCACTACAGAACATGTGCATCTCCCGTCTTTTACATATCTGTCAATAGCATCTGTTATTTCTAATTCTCCTCTTCCAGAAGGAACCAAAGAAGATATAATTCTAAAGACATTATTATCAAACATATAAAGTCCGGTCATAGCTAAATTGCTTTTAGGCTGTTGCGGCTTTTCTTCAACATAAACTACTTTATCTCCTTCAACAACAGCACATCCGAATCTTTTAGCATCGTTCATAGAAACCTCTTTTAAGAATATCTTACATCCTTTTCGCTTTTCAAATTCTTCCACAACTCCTTTAAAACTATCTTCAAAAATATTATCTCCTAATATGACAACACAGCTATCTTCTCCTACGAATTTCCTTCCCACATTTAATGCTTGGGCAATTCCTCCTGCTTCTTCCTGAATGTCAAAGCTTAAATCAACTCCAAATTCTTTTCCACTTCCTAATAAATTAACAAAATCTCCTGCATGTCCTGGTCCAGAAACAATAAGAATATCTTTTATCCCTAATTCTACCAAGGTTTTTAATGGATAATATATCATCGGCTTGTCATAAACAGGCAATAAATGTTTGTTAGTAACTTTTGTGCATGGATATAACCTGCTTCCTGTTCCACCTTTCATGATGTTCTTTTTCCCTCAATATTCTTTAAAGGCTTCCACCACAACTCATTAGCTTTATACCAGTTAATAGTCTCCTTTAAAGCCTCTTTAAAGTTAAATTTCGGAGCCCAGCCAAGTTCTTTAAGTTTATTGCAGTCTAAAGAATATCTTAAATCATGCCCTTTTCTGTCTTCAACATATTGTATAAACTCTTCTCCCACATTCATTCCCGCCAGAATTTCCTTAGTTAATTCTATATTTTGAATCTCATTTCCTCCGCCTATATTGTAAATTTCTCCGACTTTTCCATTATGGATAATAAAGTCAATTGCTTCTACATTATCTCTAACATAAATCCAGTCCCTTACATTTTTCCCTGTTCCATATAATGGGACTTTTTTTCCTTCAATAAGATTTGTAACAAACAAAGGAATAACTTTCTCTGGAAATTGATATGGTCCAAAATTATTACTAGACCTTGTTATTATAATATGTTGATTAAATGTTCTCATATTTCCAAAGCAAATCTGCTCTGCAGCTGCCTTAGAAGCACTATAAGGGCTGCTAGGTTTTAGCAAGTCATCTTCCTTGCTGGATTTTGCATTAAAATTCAAACTGCCATAAACTTCATCAGTAGATATCTGGACAAAAAGTTTCGCTCCTTTCTTTCTTGCAATATCTAATACAGTGTGAGTTCCAAGAACATTTGTTTTGATAAATATTCCAGGGTCTTTTATAGAATTGTCAACATGGGATTCAGCAGCAAAATTAACTAAAATATCTCCTTTCCTAATAATATTCTCCATAATGGCGGAATCGCATATGTCTGCCTCAATGAATTTATAATTTTTATTACTTTCCAGATCTTTTAAGTTTTCTTTATTCCCAGAATAAGTTAAAATATCAACATTAACAAACTCATAATCTTTGTATTTATTGACCATATAAATAAGAAAATTACTTCCGATAAAACCACATCCTCCTGTAACAACAACTCTTTGTGACATCTAGACTAACTCAAAAAGAAAGGTTATAAATTTAATTATACCAAGATGCATAATAGTCAAAAATTTAATTTGTTAGCTATTTTATTAAAGAAAAAATATTCTCTTCTATGCAGTTTTCCATAATATGTTAAATACCCTAAATCAAGTAAGGAATGAAAAATCATCCCAATAAAAACATAGAAGAATCCAGCCCATAAAATTCCCAAAAGCCCAACTAATGCATGAAACTCAACAGTATGAAACAAATGGAAATCGCTCTTCCTTTTTATTCCAGCTTTAATCTCTTTATTTTCTTTAATTCCTGCCTTTCTGTGATATTCAAAACTATCTCTTAATCTCCATGTCCTTGCTTTCATAACACTGGCAAGATAGTGATCAAAATCAATCAAAAAACTTGATAAGAATATCAATGCCAAATAAAATAAACTAATTCCAGGAATAGAAAAATACAGTATCGCTGTAAAAACAGCTCCCCAAAAGACATGCCATCTCGGTAACATTTTTATATGTTATCCCCTTTTAACTTCGGTAACATTCTTATATGTTATCCCCTCGAAGGTAATATAAAGGTATCATCAAATTTAAATTTTCCTGCTTCATATTCTGCCAAGACTTTAACATGCGCTCTATTAATTCTTAAAATATTAGTCGGGACATTATTTTGTGTTGTTAGTGGAACTCTTCTTAGAGCTTCACTTCTTGTAACCCTCCACAAATACTGGTCTTTCTCCCAATAATATCCAAGTATCTCGCCTATCTCTCTTCCAGAATATCTATTCAAAAATCTTAAAGGTAATGGTCTGTTAACTATCATTCTTCGCTTTTCCTGACCATCTCTGCAAAAGCAGGTCTGGTAATTAAAACTCCTGCAGTTATCCCGATTATTGTTGTAAACGCAAATCCCTTTAACAATCCTGCACCTGCCCAGTACAAAGGCAAAAGCGAAACAACAGAAGTCAAGTAAGCAGTCATTAT
>CAZWLX010000027.1:3439-7333 GCA_964634845.1 Candidatus Woesearchaeota archaeon
TCTTCATTCTCTCTTTTATTCCAATATTTTTGTGCTTAGAAGACTCATCTAAGATAACTATCTGATCATCTACACCTGTTCCAATTGTAGCCAGTATTCCGGCAATACTAGGCAAATCAAGATTCCAGTTAATTAGAGAAGCGACACCTAAAATTATAACCAGTTCAGAGAAAGAAGTTAGTAATAAGGCAAGACTTGCTTTGAATTTTCTATATCTTACAAAGATAATTAGCGAAACCAAAACAATAGAAGCAAGCCCAGCCAATAACAACAAGTTAGAGAAAGTATTTCCCAATGTAGGAGATATAGTATCTAATTTAACTATCTCTAATTTATAAGGCAGACTTCCTGTAATAAGGATTGTTTGCAGGTTATTCATATCAGCTTTAGCATTCTCAAATGCTTCTTCTCTTGTAGCTCCTTGTCCAGAACCCTGTATAGATATTTGAGTTGTTACCTGGCCTTTCAAATTGCTAGAGATTAATAAGGAATCAACTTCGCTATCATCAATAAATAAGTATAAACTTTCAGATAGATACTGTCCTGTTTCGTCTAAACTTATCTTGCTTGTTATGTCTGCATGTCTTTGAGCAGCTTCTTGTGTCAGATAAATAGTAAATGCAAAATTACAAAAATGTCCTTCAGTAGATTGTTGGCAGGTCTGCACACTTGCACATGTAGCATCATTTCTACATACATCACTTATATCATTTTCTCCGCCGGCAAAAACTGTTTGATTCCCGATTTTACCTTCAAATTTTCCCTGCTGGGCAATCAATTGTTCTAAATCATCAGGAGTCGCTCCTGCAACTTCTACCAGCATAAATTTATCTCCACTTAAGTCTGTAACTCCTCTTATCTGAACATCGCTTATCCCATAAACATTAAATCTATTTCTACTAATATCAATCAAATCATTTAGTTGGGACTCTGTTAAATCTACATCAACAGCTTTAACTAATGCTCTGGCACCCCCTCTTAAGTCTAATCCTGTTTTTATCTTTGTTTTAGGAAAGTTACTGACGCTAATCTCCAAAGGTTCGTTAGTCAATATAGTATACTCAGAGTTCTTTGTTTTAACATCAATTCTCTTTTCCATACCATCTGAGAATAATTCAGAAACTAGATTTCCATAGTCTTCAACATTCTTTATCTCCTGGCCATTAATCTGTTTTATTATCTCTCCCTGTCTAAGCCCTTCTTGAAATATCTTTGAATCTGTATCAACACTTTTTATAACTACGCCTGATTCAAAACTAGGTTTTATTGCCAATAAGGATAGCAATAAAAAGATTATCAATATCCAAACTCTAATCCCTATTTTCATTTTTTATTTTCTCCCAACTTTTCTGTTTCATCTGTTCCTCCTAGATTCTACATACCACTTTAAGATACTTGCATTAGTAAACCAAGTGTTTATAATATCAAATACAAGTCCAATAAGCAAAATACTGAAAATTTGTTTCAATGTTTCAGAGAAATTGTAAATTATAAATAGCGAGACTGCAACAGCCGCAATAGATGTTAAAGTCATCGTCATTCCTGTTTTAAATGCGTCGAACATTCTCTCATTAACAGTTCCTTCGTGGCTTCTTAGCAATCTGCTAGTGAGTAATATGTCTGTGTCAACACTATATCCTATTAACATAAGGAAAGCAATAATTCCTGCAGTAGAAAGCTCCATCCCAAGAAAGTTCACAATAGCTAAGGACATAGTTATATCTGCGAAAGCGCTTAAAACAACGGCAAAACTAGGGATCAATTTTCTGAAAACAATAAATACTACAAGTGCCATGAAAAGGAAAGCAATGATAATTGCAATTTTTAACTGATTGTAAAATCCTTGTGATAAAGCAGCTCCTGAAAATTCAATGCTGCTGTTTTCCTGATTTAATTCATATCCGAGATAATCCTCCAAAGCACTTCTGATTTCTTCAACATCTGCTCTCGTTTCTAAAAAGAAACCGCTTTGTCTCCCTGTCCTAAAATCAGATATTTCTCTGATACCAATATCATTAAATTCTCCCTGTAGACTTGTCTTCAAGTTTTCTATGTCTGTGTTTTCATCAAAAACAGTTATAGTTGTCCCTCCTGTAAGAGAAACATCCTTCCTGATTATATCTCCGTTTTTAGAGATAAAAATGCCCAGATAAGCAATAGAAATTACAAGCAAAATAGCGGGAATCACAAGAATTAGCTTATAATTTTTATCATACCAGTTTCTTTTGTCTTCTTCAGCTCCTTGTTCAGTCATTAATTTATAGAATAAATAAGGCTTTTAAAACTATCTTCTAACGCTCTTAATTATATTTATAGTGTCGTTCGATTCCCTAAAAGAATGCGCGATAGGGGAACCCGTAGCTCGTTAGAGCGAGGGCACAGCGGAATTTTATTCTGCTAGTGTCGTTCGATTCCCTAAAAGAATGCGCGATAGGGGAATCGAACCCCTACCATCTGGTTTTTTCGATTCAAGAATTTTCAAATCCTGGAAACCAGAGATTCTACCATTAAACCAATCGCGCTTGTTTTTACTATCTAATCTACATTTTAAAAGCTTACTATTCACAATATATTTAAGAACTCTTTTTTCTTGATAAATCAATGAGACATAAGAGGTCAGAAATAATAATTGCACTTATAACTCTTGCCTATGTCTTAGCTTTTTCTATTGCATACATAATCCAAGGGAATATAGAATTTCTGGCATATGTAGGTGTTTTAGTTATAATAGCCTTAATAATCTGGAGAACTCTTCCATATTCAAAGTTTGATTTTCTAGCTCTTTCAGGACTTTCCCTTTGGGGATTATTACATTTAGCAGGTGGAGGAATAAAACTAGACAATGGAGCTGTCCTCTACACATTAAGGTTAGTTAATATAATAGATAAAGGAGGGCACTTTTATATCTTAAAATACGATCAATTAATTCATTTTATAGGATTCGCAGTAACAGCGATTGTTATTTTTCAGCTCCTTTATCCAAGATTAAAACCTCACGTCTCCAAATCATTTATTTATTTTATAACAATAATCTCTGCTCTTGGTCTTTCTGCACTAAACGAAATTGTAGAATTTTTAGCATTTATTAGTATTCCAAACACATTTGTTGGAGACATTTACAATGTTGGTTTAGATTTAATCTTTAACTTACTCGGAGCAATATTCGGAACAATTATTTCTGCTCTTAGATTAAAAAGATAGTTTGTCAAATCCCACGCGCCCGGAAGGATTTGAACCCTCGACCTTTGGGTTAGGACCCCACTGCTCTATCCAGACTGAGCTACAGGCGCATGATTATCTAACAGGAAATTGGGTTTTAAAATTAATGTTTTTCAAGACTAACGACTGGAGTTCTAAGGCAATAAGGTCCAGATAATATTGGCTGAACCGCCTGAGCAGGAGAGACATTATTGTTTACCACTATTGGCCCTTGCGTATTCGCCAGAATAACTTTGTTTGATATATTTAAATTTAATAATAAATAAATTTCATAATTTTCAGATCCATGAAGTCCTATAACCTCTAAGTGGCTTTTTTTTTTTTTTTTTTTATAAAAGGGAAGCAATTTCCTTGCTCTTCGAAGAATAAATTTGAGATTTTCTTCATTCATATAATTCATAAGATATAATACTCCCCTCTCAAAAAAATCTATCTCCCTTAATGAACAAGTTTTAAGCCGAGGAAATCCTACAATTCCCATTGGAAAGTAAAGAGCCTCAGGACTTGAATCGCTTAGTTTAAACATATTTTCTAAATCTCTAGCCATAAGACTCCCACCACAAAATCCTTTTTAAAATTAACTATCAAAATATTCTTTGAATATCTTGTCTTCTTTCCAGTACGGATGAAAATTTTTTATATCTTCTAATAACTTATCAAAATCTCCTACAAATC
>CAZWLX010000028.1:0-2589 GCA_964634845.1 Candidatus Woesearchaeota archaeon
TCTTAATTTTCCTATTTCTTCCTGAGCTTCTCTTATCTTTTTTTCTGCATCAGCCAACTCTTCTTCAAAATCTTCTTCATCAGGCTTGATACTTACATTTGTGGAAGGTCTAGAAGCAAAATAAGTAGGTATCCTTCCTAACGTGCTTCCCCCAATTTTAAACACAAAATAAACAATAACTATTGCCAAAACAATTCCTCCAATAATATAATACATACTTGATGAGATATTTATGTCTGACAGATTCCCAAAGACTTTTCCTGTTAAAGCGCTGGAATTCCCGCTCTCTTCTGAAACATCTGCTTCTTCTGTTGTTTCGTTTGCTTCTGCTTCACTTTCGTTAGCTACTGGCTGTGGCTTAAATTCATCTAAATCCATATAATCTTCAACAATCTTCCCAGGATAAACAAGGAAATACTGTGTTTCCCCAGCGCTTACTTCTTCAAACTTATGCCTAAGAACTTCATCTCCATCTTTTGTAATTTTAACAATAATATCTAATTTGGGAGCATCACTTGTATGGCTCATAATAACATCTCCTGTATCTCCTGTATCAACAAATTTACCTTCTAATAATTTATATGTTTGAGAAGAATCTAAAACAGAGATTCCTGCTCTATGTCCTGAAATAGTTTTAATGTTTATCTCTGTAGTTGTCGCACTTACGGCAGGCACAACAAGGATTGCTAAGAAGGCGATAACAAAGATAATTTCTTTTCTCATCATTTTCCTCTTTCCTTATTCTCTTTCCTTGTTTTTTAATGTTTATAAATATTTTTATTGTGAAAGTTAGAGCAAATTTTCTCTTCTTAGTTTCTCCAATAAAATTATTCCAGGTCTGGCTCTTTCTAGATGCTTTTGCAAGACGCTCATTAACTCTTGGTAGGAAAGCCATTCAAACTTAGAGTGTTCATGCGAGAGTTTTATATTTGCTTTATCTTCTTTTAGACTACAGAGGAAAAAGACAGCATATCTATCTTCTCTTTTAGGAACTTTATACATGTCCACATAATATGGTTTTTCTATTGAAATATCCAATCCAATCTCTTCTTCTACTTCCCTAGAAAGTGCTTTTTCATAACTCTCATCACTATTATTTAGCCTGCCACCTGGCAAAAGCCATAAAGGACTAGGGTCGTGATTAGGCGGCCACAAAACAAGCATTTTTTTATTGGAGATAATTAAAGCATATTGTGCAATATTTATCTTTAGATGTTTCTCTTCCATTTGTATACGCCCAGAGCAGGACTCGAACCTGCGCACCCCGAAGGGTACGGATTAGCAATCCGTCGCGTTAACCACTCCGCCATCTGGGCTTAAATTAATTGAGAATTAATTCCTTTTAAGGCTTTTCATTTCTTTTTCGCCTTTTTCTCAGCGCGAGAAATCATTTCCTTTTTCAATCCAATAAAAACTCCCCCTTCCTTGCTTCCAACAAAACTGCTTTCTCCAGGTTTTATAATATCATTTAATTCATCTAATTCAATATCAATATGTGTAACACTAGCTCTGCTCTTTCCTTTAAGATGAATATAAACATCTGCTTTGCCAATTTTTATTTTTCCTTCTCCTGGTCCTGACATATTTTCCTCCTATTAATCCAGTGTTCTTCTGACATAAAATATCCAAAACTTCCAGATTTAAAACTTTAACTAAAAATAGCAGGGGGTGGATTTGAACCACCGACCTCCAGGTTATGGGCCTGGCGAGCACTCCAGGCTGCTCCACCCTGCTATAAAACTATTTATCCGGAATACCCTTATAAAGCTAACTATTAAGAAATCTTATAAATCCTCTATTCCTAACTCTCTCATGACATTCATAATAGGAATAGACGATGCAGGGCGTGGACCACTAATAGGCCCTATGTTTCTCGCAGGAGTTCTTTTAGATGAAAATCAAAAAAAGTTTTTGCAAAAATATAATATAAAAGATTCAAAACAATTAATCCATTCAACAAGAATACAATTATCAAAAGTTATTGAGCAAACCTCTTTGTCATATAAAGTTGTATCTTCTTCTCCAGAAGAAATAGACAAAGCTGTAAATTCCAAAATGAATCTTAACACTCTTGAAGCAATAAAAATGGCAGAAATAATTAATTTTCTAAATGATAAAAAAAAGAAAATAAAAGTAATCGTTGATTGCCCATCAATAAACACAAGTAAATTCAAATCTCTCTTGACTTCTTATATAGAAAATCCTGAAAATCTGACAATAAAATGCGAACACAAAGCAGATGAGAACTACATTGAAGCAGCTGCAGCATCTATTCTAGCAAAAGTAGCAAGAGAAGAAGCAGTTTCAAAATTAAAATCTCAGTATGGAAACATTGGCTCTGGATATCCTTCAGACCCTTATACTCAAGAATTCTTAAAAAACCAGGGAAAGAAATTAAGCAATTCAGGAATATTCAGAAAATCATGGAAAACATGGACAAGCCTTTTCCCAGAGGATAAAATTGATAAGAAGAAACAGAAATTGCTAAGCGAATTTTAATCAATAAATTTCTTTATCTTTTTTAGGCCGCATTATTTTCGTGCTTAGTCGCATATATTTTATATACTAAGTATCATATGCTATTAAGTA
>CAZWLX010000028.1:2599-3529 GCA_964634845.1 Candidatus Woesearchaeota archaeon
TGGGCTTCGTCGAGAACATAGAGATCCGCGTGTAAACTTTTGAGAAGCTCTTTGGAAACTTTAATTGCCCTATCAACTTTACTCATAGTAAAATTGTCAAGAAGACTTATCTTTTTGATTATTCTTGATTTATCAATTGTTCTTACTTGATTTAACATAATCGTAGAGTCATTATTTAATTTTGATTCTTCCTTTTTTATCATTACATTCGTAGGATACTCTTTCTCTGGAACCTTGGAAGTAATTGCTGCAACAATTGTAACTGGAGAGAATTTATTGGAGATATCATTTTGGATAACAAGACAGGGTCTGATCCCCCCCTGTTCACTTCCTTTTACAGGTTCAAAATTAACAAGTAAAAGATCTCCTCTTTTTATTTCCATATTATCTCTTTTTAATATCTTTAAGATACTTCTCCGGGATTAAATCTTTACATTCCCAATCCTTAAAGTCTTCAATCGCTTCAAATTCCTTAGTAATTTTCAAACTTTCCCCTGCCATCTCTTTGCATCCCTCAATTAATAATTGTTCCTGCTCCCTCTTATGTTTTTCAGCAATTTTCATTAAATTTAAAATTACTTCTTCATATGTTTCCTTATTAGATTTCATTCTATCTAAAGCATTTTTTACATTTTCATTCAGCTGAATTGTTGTTACCATAGTTCTATAGAATATCTATAGTTTAAATATATTTCTGTTTTGACTCTTTCTCCAAAAATCAATAAAAAACAGCAAGCCAAATTGTCTCTTCTTCATCACTTGTCTTATCAACTCTATGCTTAGTATGAGCTGGAATTATTATATAATCTCCAAAATTCATCTCTATTTTTTTACCATCTTTATATTCAATAACTGCATCTCCTTTAAGAACCATAACAAATTCATTCTTATTTTGATTATACCATCTGCCTTTTTTAGTAGCATGACATT
>CAZWLX010000028.1:3539-7119 GCA_964634845.1 Candidatus Woesearchaeota archaeon
GGACTCCCGAAACAACAGACCTAAACAAATACCAAAAATAAAATTATCTATTCTTCTTGATATAAATGAGATTATTAACCTTAGGTAACATGCCCTCGAGATATTATCCTTTCTATCTTTATGTCTTTAGATTCAAGAATTGTTTGAAACAATTCTTTTGGAATATCTCTTGGAATGTTGGAAAAAATGTTTTCTTTCATTTCAATTCACCTTTAAACTCAATACTTTACTGCTCGAAGTTTTATACTTCAAACGAGAGCTCAAGATTCTTATACCTTGAGACTAAGAATCTTGCTGACACCTTCATGCATGGAAACACCATATAACAAGTTACTCTCCAGAATAATTGCATCATTATGCGTCACAACAATGTATTGTCCTTTTTTCATATACTGCTTTAATAAACCTGCAAGTCTTTCAGAATTTCTCTTGTCAAGTGCAGCATCAATCTCGTCAAAAATATAAAAGTGGTATGGTTTATATTCTTGAATAGCAAATAAAAGAGATAGTGCAACAAGTGTCTGCTCTCCCCCGCTTAAAGAAGTAACATCAAAATATTTCCCTTTTGCAAGTTTAACAACAATATTTGCTCCTCCTGCAAAGATATCTTCTTTATTCTCTAGCTCAAGATAAGCAACTCCCTTGCTTGTAAGTCTGCCAAAGTTCTCTGTAAATAATTCGTTAATAGCTCTGAATGTCTTCATAAATGTATGCTTCTTCTTTTTATCAATTTCTTCAATTATCTTCATTATCTCTGCTTTTTCTTTCTCAAGAGTTTCAACTTTCACATAAATTTTATCATATTCTTCCTTAACTTGATCATAAACTTCTAAAGCACGCATATTAATGCTCCCGATACTTTGAAGTGCTTCCTGACTCTTTCTAAGTTTATCTTCTAGAGAATTAAATGGGATAGACAAAATCTCTACTCCTGCAAAGTCTCTAATCTCCATTTGTAATGCTTCATGCTCGGCATCTAACTTTGCCTTGCCTATCTTAAGATAGTTAATTTGGTCTTCTACTTGTCTCACTTCCCCTTGTTTTTCACTCAAATTCAAATTTCCTTCCTGAATATCTCTCTGCAATTTATCTCTCTCAGAAAACATTTCTTTGAACCTCTTGTTAAGGTCTTGTTCTTTTTCTTCTAAGTTCTCTAATTTATCATCTTTAGTTTGGATATTATTATTAATCTCATCAATTTGTTCTTGAAACTCTCCCAAATCAATTCTACTTCTTTTTACAATGTTTTTCGTATTTTCAATCTCTCTTTCTTTGTATAGCAAAGCCGTATTCACATCTTCTTCTGTTCTTCCAGAAATCTCTTCTATCTCTAATATCTTTGATTCATAATTTTCCTCTACTTTTCTCAAGTCAACAGTTTTCTCTTCTAAACTTTTTCTTTTCGCTTCTAAAATCTCTATATCTTGTTTAATTTCTCTTTCTTCCTCTATTTCTAATCTCAATTTGTTTTTCTTGTCTTTTAGAGACTTATGCTTTTCAAATTCTACCCCAGTAGCTCTGATGTTGCTCTCAATATCTTTCTCATTTCTTCTCAGAGATTCTAATTCTTTTTTTATCTTTTCTATCCCTTTCTCGCATTCTTCCATCTGTTTTGAATACTTTTCAATTCTAGTGTCAGAATCTTTGAAAACATGATCTTTATGCTCTTCTGTAAGATTGCTATGGCACAAAGGACATATTTTTATCTGGGAAACATTTTTTCTGTCTTCTTCAGCTCTTTTTATCTCAACTTCAGAAACACTCAACTTTCTCTCAAATTCAAGTTCTTTATTATTTAACTCCTTAATTTCGCTCTCGCACTCAACAATCTCCCGGCTAAGTTTTTCTATTTCTTTCTTACAGTCTTCTTCACTCTTATGCTCTAATTCTCGAGAATATTCTTCAATTCCTCTAACACTTTGTTCAATCTCTGCCTGAACCTTTCCATATTGAATTTCCTTGTCCTTTATTCTTAATTTTAAGCTCTCCAGCTCACTTTTCGTTTTTAGCAAGTTCTTTCTTTCTTGTTCAATCTCTGCCAATTCGTTTTTCTTCTTCTTAAGATTTTCAGACTTCTTGGCAATCAACGGAGATTCTTTTTTAAGCTCCCCTGTCTCTTTCTCAAGCTCTGGCAATGTTTTCTCTAACTCTTCAATTCTTCTCTCTGATTCATCTCTTCTGTTCTCATAATTTTCCTTCCTAACGCGTAATCCTTCAAGTTCCGCTCTTAAGTTAGAAATATCGTTATGCAATGTCTCCTGCTCAAATCCAGTAGCCTGCTGAATCTCCTTATTTATATTATTAATCCTTTCTGATATCGAGTTTAATTTCCCCTGTATCTGCTCTGCCTTTGATTTTAATTTTTCCCTGTCTAAACTCCTTGTCTCTATTGATTTAATAATTCCTTCGATTTCTCTTTCCTTTTCTTTTGATTTTCTGTGCAAGATACTGGCTTTAGCTCTTTTAACAGTTGTTTCTAATTCTTTATATCTCTCTGCCTGTTTTTTCTCTTTTTCAAGATTATTCAAATAAGCTGTCCTTTCCCTTAGTATAGTTCCAATTTCTTTTAACCTTACTTCTGTTTTTTCAAGTTCTCTCAATGATTTTTCTTTTCTTGATTCATAAATAGAAATTCCGGCAACTTCCTCTATAATTTTTCTTCTTTCTTCAGGATGTATCTTAACAATGCTCTGAATTTGTCCCTGTAAGACCATATTAAAACCATGAGGGTCAATTCCTGCATGTGCTAATAATTCTATAATCTCTCCTCTTGTTTTTGTTTCCCCATTTATTTTATAAATTCCCTGTCCATTTCTTCTAACAGCTCTTTTTAATACAACTTCTTCTGTTTGCAAATTAAAAGCCCTGTCAGAATTATCAAAAATCAACTCCACAGAAGCTTCTCCAGCAGGCTTAACATATTTACTTCCCATAAAAATCAAATTACTTGCTTTAGCAGCTCTCATGCTTTTTATGCTTAATCTTCCAAGAGCAAAGCACAATGCATCAGAAACATTACTTTTCCCAGCCCCATTTGGTCCTATAATAACATTAATTCCCTCATCAAACACAACTTCAGTTTTCTTAGCAAAACTCTTGAATCCCTGCATCACCATTCTTTTAATGAACGCCATACCCAATATTCTATAAATTAAGGTATTTAAGAATTCTCCTTATCTTGTCTCCACCGCCCATTTTTATTTATAAAATAAAAAAGCTACAAAATGAAAAAATAAAAAATTAAAAAACTTAGTAGTAGCTTTCACCGAATTCTTCGGATTTCTCAGGCTTCTTTGTAAGCAGTACAATAAGTACTACAAGAAGTACAACAAAGATTATAGCAAGAACAACTGTTAATAGAACAGTCGCATCTCCGCTAAATGCACTTCTTCCACCTTCTACATTAGCTGTGAAACTCTCAGATTTCACTAATTGAGCGCCAGAGTGTATGTTAACTGCAAAGTTCTTTGTTCCTTCTGTATCAGATGAAACTCCAACTTTCACAGTCTTGCTTGTACCAGCAGGAACAGCTACAACTGGTTCGTCTACGCTTACTGTTAATCCAGAAGCTTCAACAACC
>CAZWLX010000029.1:0-7107 GCA_964634845.1 Candidatus Woesearchaeota archaeon
GAGTTTTAAAGTGTTGCGTTAGTAGTAACTTATATGTTTTATTTATGCGAGGAAAGTTTATATAGAAAAGAGGATTTTATTAAATATGAAAGGGGTATTTGTTGTTCTTGATGGAGTTGCAGACGAGCCTTGCAAGGTTTTAGATGGAAAGACTCCGTTAGAATTTGCCAAGACCGAGAATTTGGATGAATTGACTAAAAAGGGAAAATTGGATTATTGTTATACTATTAAAGAGGGTGTTGCTCCGGAGAGCTCTAGCGCCTTGATAAGTTTGTTTGGAGAAGATTATAGATATGCTCCGAGAGGGCCTTTAGAAGCTCAAGGACTCGGTGTTCAACTAAAGAATGGAGATTTGGCTTTAAGATGCAATTTTGCAAGTGTTGATAAAATAGATGAAGGAAAAGTTATTGACAGAAGAAGTGGAAGAACTTTAACTACAAAAGAGGCAAGGATTTTGGCTAAAGAGATTAATGAAAAGGTAAAAATAGGAAATTTTAAGTTTGAGTTTTATCCTGGAGTTCACCACAGAGCTGTTTTGGTTTTTAGAGGGGGGTTTTCAGATAATATCGCTGGAGCTGATGCTGCTTATGGAGATGGAACTGCTAAGGGAAGTGGAGAGGGAAAATTGATGTTTACTAAGCCTTTAGATGACGAAGATGAGAGCAAGCTTAGCAGCGATATTGTAAATTCTTTTATGAGACATAGTCATGAAGTTTTAAAGCAGAGCAATGATAATTTGGAAAGAGAGAAAAAAGGGCTTTTTCCTGCGAATCTACTTTTATGCAGGGGGCCTGGGAATGAGCCTATAAAATTCAAAAAATTAAAGGGGAAATGGATGGCTTTGGGATATATGCCTTTGGAAAAAGGAATTGCTAAAGCATTTGGTATGGATGTTTATAGATTTACATATCCCAAGATGAAAGGAATTGATGTTTATGCTAATTTATTTACAGGACTTAAAAAAGCTGTTAAATATTCTATAAAGATGCTTAAGAAATATAGAAATAAATATGATTATTTTTATATTCATATAAAGGAGACAGATACTCCTGGGCATGATAACAAACCTTTAGAAAAAGTTAAGATGATTGAGTTTATTGACGAGAGGTTGTTTGGGTTTTTAGAGAGATACATGAAAAAAGAGAAGCTTATTGTAACTGCAGACCATACGACTGCTTGCAGGAAGAAAGCACATAGTTCTGAGCCTGTGCCTGTGTTATTATATAACTGTGTTTCTGGAATAGGAAATGCTTCCAGGTTTACTGAAAAAGAGAGCAAGAAAGGCAAAAGATGGACGGGAAGACGATTACTGGATGGGACTTTATTTTCTAAGTAAATTAAGTATAGGTATTTTTATATATTCGGAATATGAGAATTGTTAGGGGAACATGGTAGGATATAATGATTTGTACGAGATTCTGAGAAAAGAGAAATATGGAGAGTCTTTGCAGCAATTGCCGAAGAATTTCCTGCAAGAATTCAGAGAATATTTGGGCGATATGAAATCTAATTCTCCTGGGAATGATAATTTGTTTGCAGATTCTGTTACAAGAGCTAAGAAACAGCTTGAAAATGCAATTTCGTTGTTTAAAGAATTGATGCTAAGAAGAAAGCGTAAGATACTGAACCTTGTTTTTGTGGCTACAGAGACTGGTATTATGAAGAGAGATTATGAGAATCTTCTTGATTTTGAGAGAGATCTTTTTGATAGGCTTGTTAAGGCATTTGAAGATGGAGATAAAGAAGTTAGCAAGGTTTTTAGTGGAGAGCAAGGAAAAGAAGCTAAAAATAGGATGGTGATGTTTAATCAAGATGTTGAGGAATTTGTTGATTTTAGTGGAGAAACAGTAGGGCCTTATTCTGTTGGAGAGCTTGTTAATTTGGATTTAGGAGTTGCTAAAGTTCTTGTTGATGGAGGCAAGGCGAGTTTTGTTGATGAAGAGTAAAATGTATTTAAGAATTCGCAGAATTGTTGTGTCTGGAATTGGATTTCTTGTTTTGTTTATTGGGATATTAATGATATTTTTGCCAGGACCTGCTTTTGTATTTATTCCATTAGGATTGTTGATTTTGGCCAGTGAATTTGATTGGGCTAAGAGATGGCTGGAGAAAATTAAGAAAAAGATTGAGGGGAGAAAGGATTAGAGTTTAGGTTTTATAGAGATTTGAAAGGAAAGTTTAGATTGTGTGGTTTTAGGGATTTGAACCCCCGACCCCTTGTTCTTGTGCCTTTTTTGGGTACAAAACAAGTGCTCTGCCACTGAGCTATAGAGGCGTTAATTCATGAGGGATAATACGGGTTAAAAAGATTTGCTTTTGGCAAATCTTTATTCATTAAACTCTGAAAAAGTTAAAGTTAAAAAGGTTTTGATATTGGAATTGATTGTATAAATTTGATTGACCCAATAGGCTAGTGGCAAACCGTATCCTTGACGTGGATGAGTCCGCAGTTCGATCCTGCGTTGGGTCATGTCTTGACATATAAAAAATTATAAAGTTGGTTTTTGTTGATATTTAATGAGTTTAAAAGATATTCAGAAAGATGTGGATAATTGGGCACAGCAATTTAAAAACCCTTATTTTAAACCTTTGGAGATAATGACTAGACTAGCAGAAGAAGTTGGAGAGCTTGCTAGAGAGTTAAATCACAGGTATGGGCCTAAAAAGAAAAAATCTGAAGAAGAAGTTCAGGAAATTGGCAGCGAGATTGCAGATATTTTTATGACTTTGATTTGTTTGGCTAATTCTCATAATATAGACCTGGATGAGAGCTGGAGAAAATTGATTGATAAGCTATACGACCGGGATTCTGCGAGATATGAAAAGAAAGCTGGGGAATCTAAATTATCTTAGTTACTAAGTTAGTTAGTTAATAAGAAATATTTAAATATGTCAGATAGCTAGAAAAGTCAGTTTTGAAAGGATGTAATAGGGGAAAGTCTTGAAAAAATCATATGAAGAAATATCTGCTTTTGATTGAAGATGAGAAGCTTTGGGAAAAATTTAAAATGAATATAAGCAAAGATATCAACAGCGAGATTATCGGATTGATTAAGAAAAAGATTGAGAAGAGGGGGAAAGATGGAGATTAAGAATAAATTTTGTTTAATGAATTTAAAGAGCGCTAACAAAAGCGGGCAAGCAACTATTTTTATTATACTTGCTCTTGTTATTGTTGCAGGAATTGTTGCATTTTTCGCTATTAGAGGGGGAATTGATTTAGGTATTCCAGGAGAATTGCAAGGAGTTTATAGTTATTATGAATCTTGTATTGAGAGGGAAACAGAATTAGCTTTGAGTATTGCAGGAACACAAGGAGGAAGGATTGATGTTGAAGAATATATTCCTGGAAGTGAATATGCTCCATTTTCAAACCAATTGAATTTTCTTGGAACTCCTGTTCCTTATTGGTATCATGTCTCTGGAAATGGATTGGTTAGAGAAAATGTGCCGGTTAAGAGCGAGATTGAAAGAGAAATAGGGAGCTTTGTTGCTTCCAGATTAAATAATTGTAATTTTGAGGAGTTTTACTTGCAAGGATTTGATATTGAATTCACAGATCCAGAAGTAAGAGTTGATATTGGAGATTCAAAAGTAGATGTTGCTGTTAGGTCTGATTTGGTTGTTGCAAGAGAGGAGCAAACAGCTAGAAAGACAGAGCATTCTGCTTCTGTTCAAAGTAAGTTTGGAAGATTTTATGATTTATCCATAGAGATTTATGACAAGGAAAGAAGAGATGCAGTGTTAGAAGAATATGGAATAGATGTTTTGAGACTTTATGCTCCTGTTGATGGAGTTGAAATTAGCTGTAAGCCAGAGATTTGGAAAACAAGAGAAGTTGTTGAAGATATAAAGAGGGGATTAGAAGCAAATATTGCCAGTTTGAAATTAGAAGGGAATTATTTTGACTTGCAGAAAAAAGAGAACGAATATTTTGTCATATCTGGTTTAAGAAGCGACGAGCAGGTTAATTTTATGTATTCGATGAATTGGCCAACAAAGATAGAAATAAATGGGGATGGTGTTGATGGAGAATTGATGACTGCAGAAGCTGTTGGTAACCAAGAGGGATTGGGGATTTTAGGATTTTGTTATGTTCCTTATCATTATGTTTATGACTTGAGTTTCCCTGTCATGGTGCAGTTTTACAATAATGATGAGCTTTTCCAGTTCCCTGTCGCTGTTATTATTGATAATAATCTGCCAAGAAATGTTGAATTTGGAAGTTTAGAAGCAGACTCTGGAGAAGGTTTTGACCTATGTGAGTTTAAGGAGCAAGATGTTGACATAAGAGTATTTGATACTAATTTGAATCCTGTTGATGGAGTTGAAATAGGATTTGAATGCTTTGATCAGAGGTGTAACTTAGGAGAAACAGAGAATGGCAAGTTTATTGGAAAAGCCCCTGCATGTGTAAATGGATTTTTGAAATTAAGAGCAGAAGGTTTTGAGGAGCAGAAAGAATTATTTTCCAGCAATTCTGAAGTATCGAAAGATGTAATTTTGGACAGGGCTTATGATGTTAATGTGGAATTGAGGGTAGGAGGCAAGGAAATAAGCGGGAATTCTATTATTACATTTACGAAAGAGGGAGGCAAAGGAACAAGTGCATTTATTCCAGAAGTGTCAAGTGTTAAGTTAAGTGAAGGACAATATGCAATACGAGTTTATAGTTATGCAGACTCCAGTATTACTATTCCTAAAAGTAGTAAGAGGCAATGCACTACTGTTGCTGATGGAGGAATTTTAGGATTTTTAGGAAGAACAGAAGAAAAATGTTTTGATATAGAAATTCCAGAGCAGAAGATAGAAAGTGCTTTAATTGGAGGGGGTAGAACAAACACTTATATTTTAGAAAGTCAGCTGAAAGGAGGAAAAATAAAATTGAATGTTCCTGAATTTAGCAAGCCAAATAGCTTGGAAGAATTGCAATATAACTTCCAAGCGTTTGAAGATTCAGGAGTTGATATTAGTTTTGAAAATGAATAAAAAAGAACAGGAAATTCTTTATCATTCATTTTTCAAGAAGGAGAGAAAAAATGAATAAAAAAAGAATAATTGGATTTTGCGCTTTGAGCTTGTTGATAGCCGGAGCTTTGATTATGTCCGCAGATTTTGGAGAATCCGCTGTTATTTCTTCTAATCCAAGGAATATAGTTAGCTCTATTAGTCAGCAATTTGGAGCTGGAACAGGAGTTATTTATTCTAGGGAAGATTTGAATACTTATTGGCCTGCTTTGACAGACAGAGAACAGTGCGAAGCTAGACAGGATTTTATATTGAGTGTAGCTCCTGGAGGATGCCAGCCTGCTGTTGTTAGAAGTGATTTGTTAGCAGAGCAAAATGTTCCTGTATTCTGCCAGATTAGCGCTTTAAAATTAAATCCTCTAATAGAAGTTGACGAAATTAGAAATATCAGATTTAGCGGGCAATATCCTAAAGAAGTTGTAGGAAGCGGATTTCATCCTGCAAAGGCTGCTTTGAGAACAAGAGATAAATTATTAGGGAGTCCTGTGATAAATAATATTGGATATGCTGTTGTTGTTTTGAAGAAGACTGAAAAAGAAGAAGATTTACCAGATAAAGTTAATTTAACTTTAAGTGCGAAGATAGACTATGAAAGCGGAAATGCGTTTGGTATTGGAGAGAGTGAATTTGTTTTAAGATTACAAGATGATGAAGAATGGACAAGAGAGCAGGATTCCCAGACATTTTGGCAAGGAAGATATTCTGTCAGATTAGAAGAAGCAGACCCTGGCTTTGCTGTTGTTTCTATTTACAGCGGAAATAATAAAGTTGCTACAACAAGAGTTGCCAGAGGAAAAAGCTCTGAACCGATTTATGTTCCTGGAACATATTGCAGAGCTGGATTAGAGGTTAATTATGCTGGATTAGAGAGTGCACAAAAGAGCGCTAGATTGGAAATTGACGGAGATAAATTTGATGTTTACGAGGGGCAGAAAATAATCAATAATAAATGCACTGTAAGTGATATTAATATCAATGAGATTGATGGAACAGGAAATGTTAGAATTGATTGCAGGAGCCAGATTATTAGATTAGAGATTGGACAAAATTTGGCTACAAGAACAGGAGATGATATTCTTGTTGGAGATGTAGTTCCTGCAAATAGTCCTGGTTTGGTTATTACAGACCCTAAGTATGATGGAGTATCTGTTAACATAAGAAATGTAAGATCTACAACAGAGCCCAATAATTTTCTTAATGGACTTAGTCAGAATTTTGGACAAACAGCTCAAGGCAAAATAGCTGCAGATGTTTGCGAAGTTCATTTAAAGAGTGAAAATTTAGGAGGGAATAGGAAAACTGGATATTATTCTATAGTTAGAAAGAGTTTGTTTGGATTTGATGGAGATTGGACTTTGAGTTATAGAGAGACACAGACAAAGCTTTACGATAGTTTAGAAGAGAAGGGACTTGAGGGAGATGATAATTTATGGAAGAGGAACTTGAAGAATGAACTTATTTTGAAATGCGAGGGAAAGTCTGATTCAGATATATTAAAAGAAAAAGAGTACGATACTAATACAGAGCAAGCATTTAGAGAAGCTATAGAAGCTTATGAAGAAGTTGCTGAAGAATATACTTTTGAAAAAGACATAGAGCAGGCTACTATTCCTGGAACAGAGAGTTACGGAGAAATTGCTTTGAAAGCTGCTGTTGATTTAGCTGCATCATTTGATAAGAGAGCTACACAAGCTAATTTGATGAGGGAATTTGTTGAAAAGTTTCCTGATTCAGAGCTTGTTAGTTATTATGAGGCAGAGATAGGAAGATTATACAGCACTGATTATAGTGATTCCAGAGCAACTATAGAAGTTGATAATAAGTTTAGAGATATAAAATTAATAAGTTTTGATGTGCCTGAAAAAGAAGAAGCTCTTGCAGAATTTTCCCTTGGAGGAAGCAGAGTAAGTTTAGGAAATTTAGAAGAATATGAATTTACAAATAAAGGAGTTAAGGGGATATTAAGAGTTACAACTATTAAAGATGTTGACCAAGTAGGAGTTAAAATTATATGTGATGATGAAAATGCACAATTTTTTGACGATTTAGATAGCATCTCTTTAGAAAGAGACAGAGAGC
>CAZWLX010000030.1:0-1395 GCA_964634845.1 Candidatus Woesearchaeota archaeon
CTTTTTGCATTTGCCCTTGAATTACTTGACCTTCATTAGACGCAACATTAGTAGTAGCTCCGTTTTTTCCATTCACAAATACAAAACCTCCGATTACTAAAACCATTACCGCAATAATAAAAAGCATTGTTGAATTTTTCATTTTATCATTATCTTTTCCATATTTATATATTTATCCAAACACTCCGCTTCTTGGTCCATAAATCATTACCCACAAAGTTAAAGTTATTAAAATAAAAGATGCAATAAGAGTCCAAAAATGATCTTCTTTTATTTTCCTTTCTTCAAACTTCATCTCCAGATATACCATATAATTCAAGAAGAATAAAATGATTGCAGAGATAGAAAAAACAATTACCATTGAAGCGATTAAATGGTCGTTAAATAACATAAAGGCAGTCATTGCTCCCATTAACCCTCCCATAAATCCAGCCATTATTCCTTCTATAACTCCCATTATCCCGCAGCATTTACCATTCCAAATTCCAAGTGTTATTCCTATTGCCATTCCAAATACACTTCCAATAAACATTCCATTAGTTGCTCCAACAAAAAACGCAGGCAAAAATCCAGAAATCATTCCAGTAGTCATTCCAATCATCATTCCAGACATGCAGGCAAATTGCTTATACGCCCTGACTTGTCTGACAGTAGGGATAATCAAACTATAGCTTAAAGCTGCAAAAAACAGGAAATATCCGTGATTAGTCATAAAATTCTCAATAAATCTAAATTTCAGATAATACAATGCTCCTAAAACTAAAAACGAAGTTATTAATGAATAAAAGATAGTTTTGATTAGCTCTCCTTCTACTCTGTTTCCACTTAATTCTTTAACAAACTCTTTAAAGCTCATATCTCAACTTAAAAAATCATATATTTATATCCTTCTATGAAACTAGTTTCACAATAAAAATAAAAAAATAAATTTTAGTTTCTCTAAGATAATTCTCCTTCTATAACTTGCTGGAATGCACTAAATGGCTGTGCTCAACTCAATGGCTGTCCATTAATTACAAAGTATGGAGTTCCTTGTCCTCCAGCAGCTGTTGCATCTCTAAGATCTTTTTGAACTTCAGCTTTCATTTCTCCCTTATCAAGACAGCTGTCTATGTTATAGCCAATATCTTTGGCCCATTTTTTCAAATCTGTTGTTCCAAATTGAGCTGTTCCTCTTACAGGTCCATTATTTGGATCTCCGCCGTCAAGAATATTTCCTTCTTGGAAAATCTTGTCATGCATTTTAAAGTATGCTTCATCTGAATTCCCAGCAACATCTCTTACACAATTAGCAGCTTCTGCAGCAGGAGTAGCAGCAGGATGAATACTATCCAATGGAAAGTCTCTGTAAACAAACTTGACTTTTCCAGTATCAATATATTCTGATTTTATTAA
>CAZWLX010000030.1:1405-7010 GCA_964634845.1 Candidatus Woesearchaeota archaeon
GCAATGTTTCTGTCCAGAACTTTCTACAGAAAGGACATTGATAATCCGAAAATTCAATTATTTCCACTGAGCATTTTTATCTCCTAAAACAGGGTCATCGTCAGCACTTGCTTTTACTTGGCTTGGAGCTGTTGGTTGCTGTGTTGGAGCAACAACATTTCCTGTTGCAGTGTTTACTGAATTATCTCCTGTAAAAAAGACAAAACCTCCAATTACCACAATAGCTAAAAGCAGAAGTGTACTATATTTCCATAAAGCATCTTTTTTAATTGTTATTGTAGCTTCTTGCTTGTTTTCTTCTTCCATTATTTAATACCTCCTTTCATCTTTGCATTGATTTCCTTTATAGGAATATTACATTTATACATATTATTACTAATTTTTAGAATAACAAAACTTAATATGCCTATTGAAATGGCCGACAACTCTAAACCCTCAAAAGGCAAAAAAGCCAAAGCTCCTGCTCCTAATCCAAGTAGAGATGCTAAGCCAACTCCACAAGCAACACATCCAGGAGCAAGTGCTCCAAGGAATATTCCTATTCCTCCAAACAAACCAACTTTTTTATTTCCAGTTATTTCAAATCTTGATTTAAATAAAATCAAACTTATAAGCATACCAAACAAAAGACTAATTATTATCAAACTTATAAAAGAGTGCAAAATAATTGTTGACTTAAAACCAAGCCATGAAATAAAGAAAAAATTTATAGTGCCCAAAAAACCAAATATAGGATATAGATTTCTAAGATTTTGCCAGCTTGAAATTAAAACATTTAAAGAATAAAATAAAATAGCCACAATAAATGTTATTAAAACATATTTCAAATTCCCAAAAACATTTCTCCATGTATTAAATATCTCTTTTGATTTCATCAAATTCCTCCATGTTGCCCAGCAGGAATGCTTTCAGGACCTTTGTTAGCATAACGTTTTACAAAATCATTTATCCTTTCCAAGTCATCAGCATCAATAGTGCCATCTTCCAAATTAAATGTATCCAAACGTCCCCAGGAAGCAACAGCTATATCTTGCTCATTTGCTTCTCTTTGAGTGATTACTGTAAATGCATTATTAACATCACGTAACTTTTCTGCTTCTTCACCAATTCTGGAATTATAAGATATCCATATAAGTCCATGCTCCATACTATGAATTAAATAACCATCTTCAATTATGTTCTCGCGAAAACCCGGGCGAGCTGGCGTGTCATAATGCTTTCCAGATGTTGGAGGATTTGAATTATATTCATCAGGAGAAATAGAGCCTACAGATACATGACTTACTCCTAAAAGCGGAATCTTCAGACTAAAATCTTTTCCTTCCGGAGCTCCACTTTGTACAAAAGCATAAACTCCCAAAACAATCAATCCAACAATCACAATAAAAATTCCCCAATTTCTTATTTTTTTAACAGGCAATGGCTTTTTTTCTTTAGGAACTTTTTCAGGGTGTTTTGATTTATTATGCATAGTTAATCCATCTAAGTCCTTAAAAGTTCTATCACAAATCTCACATCTTTCTTTTTCTGCCATGTTAATCTATTATTTTCACAGCATGTTTAGTTATCTCTAAACTGCAAGAATTATTTTTCTTACAGAAGTTCTCACATTTTTCAGCTAAATCACTGGTTTTATAATAAAACTTACATATATCACACTGGAAATATTCTTTATCACCTTGAGAAATTTCTTTCACCATTTTTAATGCCCGTGTCCTTCAACTCCTTCAATATGTCCGCTTCCACCACAAGCATCTGATAAATCCCATACTTCTGCTACTTGCTCTGCTGTAAAGTCATAATCTATAATTAATTTTTTAGCTAATCCTTCATAAGCATACCAATGCCAACACTTGCAACAACAAGGACCTTTTTCATGAGACAATTCAACAGCTGTATCATAAGTTTTCTGCTGTTCATCTGTTAAAAATGTATTTTCAGTATATGCCATCATTTCTTCTGCCCATTCAGAAGAAACGTCATAAGGGTCCTTCGGTATAATTTCATATTCTTTATAATTTTTTAATCCTTCAATTTGCTCCACATATCTGTGAAAATCCATTGCAGAACAGCAAGAACCCTGTATTCTAGTTCCATCAGCAGAAAGCTGATTTACATAAGTTTTTCCACCGCCACAAGCATTAGTTGTTGCCTGGCTCAAAACAACAAATTTACCTTCTAATTCTTCCACATCTGCATTTTGATTTGTTACATAAACAGAAGTTTTAGAGTAATTAAATATTAAAAATCCAACTAAAATAAATAACGCTATCGCAATATATAATACGCTCTTTTTTATTTTAATTTCTTCAGCTCTCATATAAAAAAGTTAAAAACAAGCCTTATAAAGGTAACGTGGAACTAGTTCTATAGCATGAAACTGGTTCTATTTCAACACAATTATATTTGTCATGCCTCTTCTCTTCCTTTCCACAATCTCCAACCTTTCTAACTTATCTAAGATTCTTGAAACCTTTGATTTAGGGAAATTAAACTTTTCAACAATATTGCTTTGATAAACACCTTTATCTTTATTTTCTTTGATAAACCTGAATAATTCTTTCTCCTCTTTATTTAATTTAGTTAAGTCATATTCCTTATGTTCAATTATTTTCTCTGTTTTAGTTAATGAAAGGTAAAAACCAATTCCTCCTAAGAAAGCAGCCAACAGTCCAATAAGAAAGATAATCCTTTCATTAGAGTGATGTTTCTCATAAAACGGACACGACTCCAAGGAGCAAGAGCTTTCTCCCAGAGCTTCACAGAATTTTAAACAATTATCTAAGTTTTGCTTATCTAAAACAGAATCAAAATAAAGGAATAAGCCAACTATAGCTAAACTGATTATAATAATCAATCCCCCCAAATACCTAGGTTTCATTCTCTTACTTGTAAAGACCAATTAATAAATTTTCCTAATCAATTAAATCTATTATATACTGCTGCAAACAATGCTCCAATAAGCCAGCTTACTATTGTTCCAGTAATCAAACTGATAAGAGAATAGCTAAATGTTCTTGCAACAACAAGTCTGCTTATATCAATTCCATGGAAAAGATAACTTCCAACAGATGCTGTAAATTCAGGAGCAATCCAAACAAGCAATATACAAACCAAGTAAACTATTGCAGTTGTAATCGCCAAGCTGTTTGCTGTCTTCATAACCCCAATTTTTTGTTCCATTTTTCACCTCCTTTACATTACAAATTTAAGATTCTTGTGTTTATTTAAATACGCTTAACAATAACAATCCAAGCAAAATCAAAGCAATTACCCAGTAAATCCAATGCCTTTTTCGTTCTTCTTCGCAATTGTCTTGGATATTATTTTTGTTACTTTCATGAGCCATTTTACCACAGCAACTCATTTTAAGTCAAACACTCCTTATATATATCAGGATGATGGCTCATGTGCTCTCTCCAACTTTCTTTTGTGTATGAGCCTCCTTCAGGAGGATTGCATTTATCTTCAATAGAATTTCCATAACCATTTCCCAAAACTCCAGAGTCTCTAAAAGCATAAATCATTCCAGGAAAGAAAGTCATAACTAGCAATCCAAGTATAATCAATCCAAGAATAACATAAACAACAATTACTCCCAAATTTAATTCTTTTTTCATTTTATTTACAGCAATCTCCCCCTTTCATCTTGTTTCTCATCATTCCTTTTTTATGTTTTAACATCAATCCAATTCCAAGAACATTAGCTAAAATACCAGCCCCTAAAAACCATTTTTGATAAGCTGTCAAAAACAAAGCAATCCCAGAAGCTCCGGCAATAGGAATTATATTTATCAAAAAGTGTGAGCAGCAAGCAACCATTGCTCCCCCAGAGATTCCTGCAGAGCCAGCAGCAGTTCCATTAACAAGAGCATCATGCCTTATTGAATTCCAAAGCCCAATTTGCACTCCAAAACCAATCACAAGAGGAAAAATCAAATACCCCAATTTTCTTAGATTAAGAAAAGCAAATTCAATCCCTTGAAATAAAGAAGTTATAAAGATAAAAAATCCGAGTAGCAATAAAGATGCAATTATCCCCCATAAAATACTTTTATCTTTCCTCATCTTTTATTAATCTCCACAAACTTAATCTATGATTCTTCTCAATCATTAGATAAATGAAAATCAAGATATAGATAATATGTTCATCAATAATAGGATTATTTGTTGGAGGAAGTCTGGCTGTCCAGATTAAAAACATTAATAAAATTCCTAAAAAGCTCCCATATCTAACTCCAATTCCAAGAATCAAGGTTACTCCGATAATTAAAAGAAAAGCCATGAAGACAATATCAATAATTAAGTTGCCTGCCAAGCTCTTATAAATAAATGAAAAAGGTCCATAAGCTCCATTACTCAAAAATCCAAGAGTTGGGGAATTTCCAAAAATAACTGCTTTATCTCTTGCTGTTGAGAATCCAAGTCCGAATAACTTGTCTATAAATGCCCAGAAAAAGATAAATCCTAATGAGATTCTCAAGATTCCAATAACTATCTCTTTACTATCTTTTCTCACCATTTCTTACAACACTCCACAATCTTATCAACAAACTTCTTTAATTTATAACTATTCCTATAGAAATAAAGAACTCCGAATAAGCTCCATAAAACAATAACAACAATCAATTCTCTAATCAAATTCTCCAAGGTCAAGGCAAAATATCCTATTAAAATCAAAGTCAAGAGCAAAGGCAATCTAAATATTGTCTTCTCTCTGCTAACCTTTCTCTCCAAAGTATAATAAACTCCTAATAATGTAAGCCCCATTAACAAACTTATCAAAACCAAATTATCAAACTTTCCAAGATAATAAAGAACAAGCAAAACAATCCAGGTTAACGAAAAAGACAAGCATATACCACATATCTTCTCTCCTCTCTTTCCTAAAACAGATTTCACTATTAAAATCAAAATAAAAAGCCCAATTATCATGTATAATATGTTTTCAATTCCCATTTTAAACAACAAAATGCACAATCGTGCTAACAATTATCAGCAAGAAAATTGTCAAAATAATTCCCTGAAACGGAATTATTTTGTTTCTTCTTAATTTAGTTACTTTTTTGCTTAGCAAAGGAGAGAAATAAACAATAACTCCTCCTAATAAACTACTAAACAAACTTAAATTTAATACATAAGTCCTATTAAACAAACTTCCATAATTTCCAAAAAGTGAAAGATAAAAACCTGTTGTTTGTCCGATTATAGGCAGTATTGGTAAGACAGTAAGCAAGAAAACACCAATTACAACTGTCAAATCTTGGTATTTAAAATATTTTTTCTTAATAATTCTGGCAAACCACATTCCCATTGACATTGCAAATCCTCCAATTAAAACAGCAACAGCTACTTTTTGAACTCCAAGCCAAACAGCTCCTGCAGCTGCTGCTCCTGCTCCGATTGTGCATAAAGGGCAATGCGCAGAAACAAATTCAACAAAAAATAAAGAAAAAATCAAACTAAAGAATAGCAAAAAAAGCAATTTGCTTTTCATGTTAATACCTCATCCACTCTTCATATGTTCCGTCTTTGTTAATTTGATAAATCGTCCAATCTCCTTTCTTAACTCCAGGCATTCCAGGGCTTCCCGAAGGCATTCCTG
>CAZWLX010000031.1:0-3620 GCA_964634845.1 Candidatus Woesearchaeota archaeon
CTGTTGTAACTAAAGAATAAGGTTCGTCTTGAATTGCTTCAGATACCATGTTGCTATTTTTTCCCATTTTATATCATTCCTAGTTTAGTTGCAATGTCTATTGCAGGGTTTTCTTTAGATAATCTGACATATGCATGCTTCTTATTATCTCTTATAAATGTTCTTACATCCTGAACTTTCACAGAGAATAAAGATTCTACTTCTTTCTTAATTTCTGACTTTCTAGCTCGTCTTGGAATTTCAAATAATAGAGTGTTTTCTAAGTCTATAAGCTTGACTGCCTTTTCACTTGTGATTGGTTTTAATATCATTTTTTAGTTTCCTTGGAGTCAACTTTTTGTTTTTTATCTAGAGATTCCAGAGCTTTCTTTGTGAACAAAGTTAAACGGCCTAAAGGATAAAGATTTGAGATAGATATCTCAGTTATATTTTTTATATCTAGCCCTGTAGATTTTATTTTCTCGCTTGGAGATTTTAAAACTAATAAACCAGAGGTTGACTTGTATTTTCTTCCCCTTAACTTTCCTTTCCCAGGTCTGACAGATTTCTTTTGCAGAACAACTGAAAAATTGTCTCCAAATATATTTTTAAGAGACTGTATAAGTGCCTTGGTCTTTTCTGGGAGAGATTCTATTACAAATGGGGCAGACTCCAGATTCTTTATTGAAGCATATCTTTTGATTATATGAAATGGAGAAGCTGTTGCTGCTAAAGCAGAATTAAATGCCAAAGAGATTTCTTTTTTGTTTGTTTTCCTTAACTTTTTTACAAGCTGTGGACCATGGACGCGTCTTCCGCCTCTGGTTGAACTTACTTCTGCGCCTATCCAGTAAAATTGCGTTCCTCTACGCCACATTGTTTTTCTTGGTATTCTTGAAATACCTTTCCCATAGTGTCCTTTCCAAGTATGCCTTTTATGTGATATAGTCCCGGAAGCAGAATGTTTTCTTCCTGCTTTAGGATCATGAGAGTACGGTTGCATTAAGATATATTTTTCTGCTTCAAAGTATTTTTGAACTATGTCTTGCCTTGGTTTTGTATTAAATATTAATGGGAGGTCAATTGTTCCCTTACTTTTTCCATCACTTGAATAAAGTTTAGCTTTCATTTTATTTTGTAATTAACTCCTGGAATTGTAACTTTAGCTTTGATTTTGCCTTATTAGGTCTTAATGCAGGAGTCAGAAGAATTTGTCTTTTTACAGGACCCTGAACACTTCCCTTTAAGAGTATGTATGATGTTTTTATTTTTCCATAATTTCTAAACCCGTGAGCTGGGTTAATATCTCTTTCAGAGATTTTTCCAGAGCCTAAAACCTTGTTGTTGTAGTTAACTCTTGTAAACATTCCTAATTGCCCTGCAATCGGCGCCCTAAATGTGACACGTGCGGGATGCCATGGACCAAGACTTCCCACCTTTCTAACTCCTTTTTCTGATTTATGGAATCTTACTTCAACTCCAAATCTTTTTACAGGACCCTGGAATCCTTTTCCCTTTGTAAGACCTCTTGTATCAACTAAATCAAATTTCAGGAAATCTGCTAAAGAAATCTCTTTTCCGATTAGAGTTTTGACAGTCTCTAATTTGTTATCTCCGCCTATATCTAATTCTATCAGGTCTGGGGTTTTCTTGACAGTTGTTTGAGCTGGGATTGAGTAAGCAATCACATGAATATTATCATAGCTCTCTGGAATATCCTTGTCCAAAGTCTTGACTGTCTTTGAGGTTTTTAATTTTCCTTTTAGTTCTTTCTCGTTTGAAACTACCAAGTCTCTGACAACTTTCCCAAATTTATAGAACCTGACAGAATAAATTTTCATGTTTGGAGCTTCTAAAATAGTTACTGGAACTGCAAGTCTTTTATTCGGAGTCGTTGATTTTTCTGTGGAGTCTTTTACAAATGCAGTTGCCATTCCAGCCTTATAAGTTATAAAGCCTAAAACATTTTTAGAATCAGATTTTATTGGTCTCCAGTTGACTCTTGGGAGAAATTTTGCAGCTCTCTTTCTAGGATAAAACTGCAGACTTCCCTTTCTCGGACGTGATAGCTTTGCCATCTGTTATTTTATTTGCTTTTAGCATTTTTTGAACAGTCAACTCGCTGCATTTATTTTCCTGCTTTTATCAGAAGCAAGTTTTTCTCAATTAGATTCAACCGTTATTTTTAGAGAAAATTTAGGTTTTTAAAGGTTTCCTAAGGGGATTGGTTTTTTGCTGTCTTCTCTAATGTTGAGATATGGCGTCTCCCTGCAAATCCTGAACCAACTTCATGCCAATATTTTATTGCTTTTTCTCCATACTGCCAAGAAAAATTAATTTCCCTGTCTCCAGATGGATGAACTGCTGGAAAATCTACAAGTCCTATTTCAAAATCTTTTAATTCTACACCAACTTTATGTAGTTCGTCTATAAAATCTCCCAAATTTTCCATGCTTTCTTCATAATCTGCTTCTAAATGCTTACGAGAATCTCCAGTAACTGGATGTTCTATTCTTCTTCTTACGTCCATTGTACTGCGATAAGCTGCCATTAAATCTTCTGTAACTCTTGAAACATATCCTATTGAACGATTTGCTTCGTCCAAATCAAAATACTTTTTTCCTTTTTTAGGAGCACGGGGAAAGCCTGTATCTTGAGCTTCACTTTCTCTTGTATCTGGATTAGTCATCTTGCTCAACTCTTGGGGCTAAAACAAAGGATAAAACAACATTTCCTGTTGCGAAATCAAGACGCATTGGATGATTGTCAGAAAGAGACAGAGTTGCCTTACTTGAAATCTTTGCTCCTTTTACGAATTTTGATAAATATTCCAGAGAAAACCTAGCCATGGAATTTCCGGAATGAAGCTCTATCTCGTCTGAACTAAATTCTGCTCTTGCAGAATTTATTCCGTGTGCTTCCACAATAAATTTATCAGGAGAAACGATAAAAGTGCAAGCATCTGATACAACTGCACAGTCTTCAATTACTTCTACCAGTGATTCTGAAGAAATCTTTATCACAGAATTAAATTCCCATTCGCGAAGATTTTTCTCTTCTGCATCTATATCTAGAAGAGCTAAAGAAAACTCTCTTTTTATTCTGTCATGAATTCCTATTTTAAGCATGTTTGCATCCTTTTCAATCATTAGAGAAGATCCTGGTTTGCACCTTCTTAAAACTGATTTTAGATTTTCAAGATTTATGCCGAGAACTTCTGTTTGATCTTCTCCTTTGAGTTCAAATTCAGAAAACAAATCACTTGGAATCTTAAAATAAGTCATGGCAACATTCGCAGGGTCAACAGCAGTCATGTATAGACCTTCTTTATCCACCTTTAGCCTAACTTCGGTAACCAGCTCTGAAACTATCCCGATTATGTCTGAAAGAATTTTAGGCGATTCAAGCTTTAGCTTCATTTGTTTATCTTAGAATTGAAACTTATAAGCTTTGTTGTATTGGAAGTATAACAAACAATATATAATCGCTAGAATTAGATGAGTCCTTGAGAGAATATGGAAGAAAAGGAAAAAAGGATTAGGGATATAACGAAGATTTATTACTCAAAACCAGAAGTTATAGAAGCATTACTAAAATTTGCAAAAGAGGCAAAAACGAATAATCAACAACTAAAATCGAAA
>CAZWLX010000031.1:3630-6939 GCA_964634845.1 Candidatus Woesearchaeota archaeon
AGAGAGAATTTATTCCGAGATATTTTGAAGGTTTTGGAAAGAGACCAGATACATTGCAATATCCTTCAGATATTATGGGGCTTGTAAATAAAGGAGCTACTAGTTTTCATGCTTCTGAAGAAATATGGAAAGACCCATTAAAACTAGACCCTAATTTAAGTAAAAAAGAGATAGATGAATTAAGAGAAGAATGGGACTTATTAATAGATATAGATTCTCCTTTTTTAGATTGCAGCAAGATTGCTTGTAATTTAATTATTGCTGCTTTGGAGCATCATGGAATAAAAAATTATGGATTGAAGTTCAGCGGAAATAAAGGATTCCATTTAATCGTTTCTGGAAAGTCTTTTCCTGAAGAATACGATGGAAGAAAAATGAAAGAAATGTTTCCTGAATGGCCCAGAGCAATTTCAGAATTTTTAATGAATTATATAAGAAAAGATTACAATAAAAAAGTTGGAGAGATATTGACTGATTTCAAGGCTCTAAAAGAGAGGACAAAGCTATCAAAAGAGGATTTAGAAAGAGTTTATTGTACTATCTCAAATAGACCTGCTAAAAAGGGAATTTTGGTTAAATTAAAATGTCCTGTATGCGGGATGGAAATTGAGAGAAGAGATTATAAGCTAACGAAAAGAAAATTAAAGTGCCTTAATTCTGACTGTGCTGGAATTCTAGAAGTTATTAAAGAACAAGAATATTACTATTCAGATTATGACCTAGACCCTGAGAATAAAAAACTTCAATTAAGCAGCGATAAATATCCTGAATATTTTGAGAAAATTAAAGGCGTTGATGCTGAAAAAATTGCAAATCTTGATTTAATTTTGGTTGCTCCGAGACATTTGTTTAGAGCGCCCTACTCCTTACATGAGAAAACAGGATTGGCGAGTGTTGTTTTGACCAAAGAAGAATTAGACGGCTTTACTCCCAGAGATGCTTCTCCATTGAGAGTTCAAGTGAAGAACTTTCTTCCTGAAAACGAGAAAGATGAAGCAAGAAAATTATTGGCTACTGCTCTTGACTGGAAAAAAGGCAGAGAAATAGAAGAAGAAAAAGTTGAGGGCAAAAGATATGGAGAATTTAAAGGGAAAAGTCTAGAGATTAACATAGACCCAAGCAAGATTACTGAAAAGGATTTTCCTAAACCCATTAAAAAATTATTAATGGGCCAAGAAGACGGAAAGAAAAGAGGGCTGTTCATTTTAATTACATTCTTTAGAAGCCTGGGATTTCAAGGAGAAGTTATTAGGAATAAGATTAACGATTGGAATAAGTTGAACACTCCTCCATTAAGAGAAGGATATATTAAAAGCCAGATTGACTGGCATTTGAAGCAGAAAAGAAAAATTCTTCCTCCAAATTATGATAACGAATCATTCTATAAAGATCTTGGTCTTCTTGATGGAGAAAAGCCGAGAGTAAAAAATCCGATTGTTGAGGTTCTGAGAAAAGTCAGAGGAAGGTAGATGGTTTTAGCAAGAAGAATTAGATATCGGGTTTTTATTGCAGAAGAATTTACTTCTGTAAAGGCAAATCCAATTAATTCTAATAACCGAAGAAGTATTGGAATTGGTAGTGTTATAATAATTGACGAAAAGAGATTTAGAGTATTATACAAACAAGAATATCTTGTTAGAGACTGGAGAAAGTATACAAATATTCCTCCAAGAATATGGGTTGTTCCTGAAGATGAAGAAAGATAAATTAAGGAACATTTTTAAATCTGCGAGGTATTAAATTGGAATGAGAAAAAGAGGACAATTATTTTTATTGGGATTTATATTCTTGATATTTATGGCAGGATTTGCTCTTGCTGTGAATGACACAAATACCTCTGGAAATAGCGGCATTTTTACAGATGATTCTGGAGATGGTGCGAGTAAAGCATATCAGTGTCTAAGAGATGAGATAAATGGCAAGGATTCTTTCTCTCTTGAAGAGGCTATTTTTTGCAGATTGGCTATTGGCTCTAATCAAAAACTCAAAGATGTCATCGAGAACGAAGAAAATGTTGGACAAAATTGCTGGCCAAATCCTTCTTGTAATCTGAAAAGAACTGCCCAGGTTTTATTAGCTCTTGATAGAGCAGGAGGAGATAAGAGAGGGGCAGAAAAATGGATTTTGAGTAAAAACCAGACAGCTACAGAATTGGATTGGTTCTTAGAAATAGACATACAGAGCCATGTTGAAAGTACATGCACTTTGAGATACAGAGGAGATGAAAAAGAAGTAGATATAAATGAAGATTTGACAATTTCTAAAAATCCGGGAACTTGCCTTAGTGTTACTCCATCTGGATATTGGCTTAATATAAAAGACTCTTGCTTAGATGAAGAGTTTGAGATAAGCTGTGATGAAGACTTTATTACTACGCTCCTTTATCAGAAAGGTGTTTCTGGCACGGTTTTTGTAAGCAGTGAAACTCATTCTTCTTCAGGACTTGGTACAACTAAAGAAAGAGTTAATTCTCAATGTTTCAAGGCAGGGAGCAATTGCGATTATGAAGGAACACTCTGGGCTGCTCTTGCACTTAATAAACTTGGAAGAGATACAGACGCTTACCTGCCATATTTACTGGCATTTTCAGAAGATAACCAAAAATATTTCCCAAGTTCATTCTTATATACCTTGACCTCTGGAGAAGACCAGTTTAATGAGTTGGTTCAAAGCCAAAAACAAGGGAGATATTGGGAGATAGTTGGAAGTCCGGGAAATAGATTTTATGACACAGCTCTGGGGATGTTAGGGTTAGCAGGAACAAGTGCTACTGAATTAGAGAATGCTAAAAATTATCTATTGGACATACAAACAGATAAAGGATGCTGGAATAATAATAACATAAGAGATACTGCGTTTCTTCTTTATGCAGGATGGGCCAGAGCTGTTGCAACATCTGGAACTTCAAATGCAGGAAGGGCAGGGTGTGAATCTTCTGGGAATTATTGCGGTTCTTCTTTCTCTTGTTTAGAATCAGGAGGCTTAATTTTGAATAATTTTGAATGTTCAAATGTTGCAGAGATTTGCTGTTCTGTAAATGTTCAAGAGCAGTTTTGCTCTGAAAAAGGAGGAGTTATCTGCGGAGCTAATCAGCAATGCAGTGGAAGAACAACTCCTTCGTTAGATGGGACTTGCTGTTTAGATTCTTGCCAAAATGTGGAAGTGCAGAGCACGTGCGAGGTATTTGGAGGGATTTGCAGAACCAGCTGCTTTTCTGATGCAACAGAAGTCAGCGACTCTTGTTATGGAAGTGGAAAGATATGCTGCCAGCAATAACAAGCAGAAGAGAAAAAGAGCAGGTTGGGAATC
>CAZWLX010000032.1:0-6923 GCA_964634845.1 Candidatus Woesearchaeota archaeon
TTTCCCTCCAAGTTCTTTTCACCGGAATCTTCTTTTAAAAATTCTAAATCCTCATACTTACTCAATTTTTCAGGAACATAATCTCCATCTTCATCATCAAAACTTCCATCATCTAAAGTATCTAACTTTTTATTTTTCCCGTCAATCAAATTCCCATCAACACTAATTAATTTTCCTTGTTTATCAAACCTCATCCTGCCCATTAGTGCCTTTAATAATCAGGCTTTAAAAGTTTTGTCAAAGATTGATTCCGAATCTTTTCGTAGCCATATTAATCGCTATATCTTGATTAATTCCCTTATATGTGAGAAATTGAGCATAATGTATTATAGAATACGGTTCGTCTAAGTCACAACCCAATTGCTCTGCGATAGTTACTGCAGAATCATAAGCCAAAGTGTGAACCGCAACATTACGATTAATCTCTTGAATGAAATCTTTCGTTGAACTCTTAGGTCTAAAGACACCTGATTCCACAACCTTCTTGATAAGCCCCATCGAACGTTCTTCATCCAAGCTAAACGTAACAATTGTACTTTCTCCATCTGCTGAATTTCTATCCATTGTAAAATCAACAAAGGGCTTAAAAAATACTCCATAAATTTCATCACCATGCGAATCATTTCTCAAAACTCCAGAAAACTCACAGCACTCATCACGAAAAATTTCAGGAACAGACTCTAATCCTTGCTCCATCGTCCCCATAATCGCAAGAATCCTCGCTCGGTTATATTCCCAAAGGGTCAAATTTCCATCGCTAATCCGTAATATTTGTCTCAGTCTCATCTTTCTCTCGCCTACTTACTCTTTCTAACACTCGCAGTTTTTCTAGCTTTCTTCTGCCTTTCCTCTTTCTTTTTATCTTTTATATGTTCAGATGCCTTAAATCCTTTCTTCTTAAAAAATGACTCTGAATTGCTATATACCCTATTCTTTGGTCTGATTAATCTTGCAAGCCTTGAATGAGTATTGTGATAAACTTTTGTTTCAGTGCTTCCAACATACTTATACAACTTTGGCCTTGGCATTACTCTTTGCGTCTTTAAAACAGGTCTGTCTCTATATCTTACAACTGGTTTTTCAACTATTTTGACAACAGGCTTTTCAACAATTTTCTCAACAGTTCTAACCTTCCCCCTATTAACAACTTTCTTGCCAGAAGCTGCAGCCACTAAAATAATTACATATCCAAGCAATAGTGTAAGTGAAATTATAATTCCTTCAAAAAAGTTAAATCCAAATCCCCAAACTATTAAAAATCCTACAGCAGCCATAAGTATTGCAAGCAAAAATACTACTCCTGCTCCAACCCTTCCCCTCCTATTCATTTTCCTTTTAACATTAGAATTATTCATAAAATTAATTGAGAAAAAGGGTATATAAAACTTCCTATTAAGCTATCACTCCATAGTTACAATAAGATGGTATAAATCTCTATCAGGCTTCTTCTCTGTAAGCACTTCGATTCCTGAAACGCCCACACCAGGAATCGAACCTGGAGATCCTTGCGGAAACCTGTTCTCGAGACAGGCGCAGTACCATTGTGCCATGTGGGCAGAATTAAAAGAAGAATAAGACTTTTATGCTTTACTATGAGGCAAAGGATTAGCAAAAGCCGTTGGAAAGAACTTGTCTACTCCTCTACAAATACCATGCATAATTCTAAAACTTCTATCAGAAATAATCTTTCTAAATATTCCTAAGTCAGCAACACCATCTGGATAAGCATCTGTCCCCCTAGCCCAATCAGATTTATATTCCCACTTTCCTTCAGGCATAACAGTAACCATATTTCTAGGCACTCTTTTATCCCAGAGTTGATCAGAAGTAGGGTCTATAATAACAGTCCCTTTTTCTCCAGAATTTGAGATTATAAATGGAACTCCAACATACGCATGGCCTGCTCTCAAGCTGTCCATATAACTAGCCATAGGATATCCTTGCGCAAACAACGCAAAAACAACATTTCTCGCAGAAATTCCACAGCACACATACGGAAAATCAGGCACTTCTCTAACTCCAAGAACATAATGAGCATATGCAACTTGATAAAACCTATTTATATTTTCCCCAAGTTCATTAAAATCTTCAACAAGTAATGAAGAAGTCCCGGGAAAAGAGCTCATAGCTTCCATTAAATTATCAAGTTGTTTAAATCTCCTCATCGTATCTTCGTCAGTAGCAAGATATCTAGAAACCTTAGAATAATGTCTCTCATCCTCACGAGAAACTCTCTTTAGAGCGGCTCTATTGCTCAAATCAAGCCCTCCATTCCTTTTAGCTACTTCTTGCTCATAAAAAACAGGGTTTAAAGAAAAAGCCTTTAACCCTTGACTTCCAAAGTCAAGCCTAGGAAGCTCAAAAAATTCTGCTATCTCTCCTAAATCTAACTCATTCATAAAATTAGATTAAAAGTCTATTTTAAAATCTTTCTAAAAACAAAATTAATAAAAAAATAAAAAATCCTCTATTTATTCTCTTTCTTCCTTTGGTCTAGCTTCGTTAACATTTAGCGCTCTTCCTTCAATTTCTTTTTCATTCATCTCAGAAATTGCCTTCTTTGCGTCCTCTTCGTTAGCAAATGTAACAAAACCAAATCCTTTGGATCTTCCATTGTATTTGTCTTTAATAACAACAGCCTCTGTTATCTCTCCAAATTCAGAGAACATATCTTTAAGCTTGTTATCATCGATTGTCCAAGGAAGATTTCCTACGTAAACCTTCATTATCTGCAAATCCTCCTTATAGTTCTTAACATTGACTGAGAAAACATTAATCCACATCCATATATCTTATATTATATCACAATAACATGGGTATTTAAACTTTCTGCTTGTTTCTTTGCTCTTTTCTCTGCTTTAGAACATCCCTATAAGCAAATACATCTGGAGCTGGAGAAATAGAGTCATATAAATTTGCAAGAAATCTCAAAACTAGAGGTTTCCTCATTCTTGCACTATCAAAGTCACTTAGCGCCTTTTCAAGACGTTCTATTGACATTCCTCTCGCAGTTTCTCTAGCACCTCTATAATCTAACCTATAAAGAGTCCCGCTAGTAACATCTGAAAATACTATCGGAGTCCCATCTTCTTCTCTTCCTACCACTAAAACCATTTTATCTCCTCTATTAGTAACTATAGACTGTATTTAAACATCCCCGAAATATTTCTAAAAACATAAGTAATCTCTCTATCATAAATAACGGGAAATTCCGAATATAAGTCATCCGTAACTTGTGTTACCAATAAAATCTTACCTTGTTCTGTAAAATCTTCAGCATTATAGACCCTTATAAAAGGATAATCTGCTTCCCCACATTCTTTACCTTCATCTTCAAACATCCCTTCATAACAAAAACCATTATTGTAAAGAGACTGAATTGCTAACTGATTAAATTGTGTTTCGTCAAAATTATCTTCGTTATCTTTGCTAGTGTTTGTCTTTGGGCTGTCATTTGGAATAAAAATCCCTATCAAAAATAAAAAAACGACAATCCCCATAACCCAATACCAAAATTTTTTCATATCTCTTCTAATAACTCACAACTTAAAAACCTAACGATGAGGATAAATAGGTGCCGTTAACTTTAAACATCCCCGAAATTATTCTTTATATATTCTATCAAAGCACTTCCCTCTAATTTAACACTGGAAGGCCCATTCCTAACATAAAACTCTTCCTCATCCCCTCTTTTTAAGAAAACATGTCTGTCGCTTTTATCACATTCAACTCTCAAAACAGATTTATCTCCTACTTTAAGAGTATCATTCTTAATGTAAGGCAGGAACTCACTTCCAATATGCTGCTTAATCAAATTAGTAAAATGCAAATTAGCCTTATCGTCTGTATCAAACAAATCTTTCTCTATCCCTAAAACTTCTCCTTTATTGCCAACTCCAACAAGTAAAATCCCACCGTCAGAATTCAAATAAGCTGCAACTGTCTTTAAAATAGAATGTTCTATTCGCTTATCTGGAATTCCTGTATAAAGGTTCTTTCTTAAAGTAGACTTAAACTCCAAACTTCTGCCCTCTCCTTTTCCTATCAGCTCTTTAAGATGTCTTTCGTGGTCTCCAATCTTAAAATCAGCTCTAAACATCTCTGGATTTTTTCTGACATATCTCTCAACAAGACCACTAAAAAGAGGACTTTTATTTTTCTTAAGCAGATTATAACCAATAACCGAAATAATTAATGCTCCTACAGAATTAAAAATCATATCTCCCATTGTATCCTGAATAGATTTTTGCAGAACAAACCCAAATCCACTATCTAAAACAAATTCAAAAAGCTCCCATAAGGCACCTATAGCCACTGCAAAACAAAAAGCGAAAAAAGAAATAACAAATGGGCTGGCATTAATCATTTTTCCTCTGTACAAAGCATACATTGCGCTAAGACCTACTAATCCTAAAGCAAAAGAAGCTGTTAAATTAAGTAATGCTCCCCACCACCAAAACTCTGCAAAAAGACCTCTAACATCTGCCAAGAATAAGATTCCATAGATAAAAAAGATTACAATTATCTCTGTAACAACAGGAGTATCAACCCTAAAGAATATTTTCAGAAAAAACGGAAGAAAAGTTGCGATTATTCCCAGCAAAGACATTGTCACAACCAAACTTCTCTGATTGTAAAAACCTAAGAAAAGAGCTAGAATCAAAATTACTCTAATCGCGTTAATAAGAACAAATCTCGCTCCGATTCTCTTTTTTGTCATGAAAATTAAAGCTTAACAAGGTATAAATTCTTTCCTGCACTCAATGGCTAAATTAACCCTGTTTCCAATACCCTTTTAAATACCCAAAACAAATAAAGTAAAGTGAAAGGAGGAAATAAAATGAATAAATCTGATAAACATATGTTAGGGCACACACTCTTAAGAGTTGTGATCGGAATATTATTTCTGCAGGCAGGAATAAATAAATTCGCAAACCCTGATGGCGTTGTTGGAATGCTTACTGGAATCGGATTCCCTGCTCCAGTATTCTTCGCGTGGATTCTTTTGTTATCTGAGATAATATTCGGGGCATTAATCTTAGTAGGGTATAAAGTAAAATACACTGCATGGCCACTTGTAATTATCTTTCTGGTAGCATTAGGTACAGTAGTAATTCCTAGTGGGGGTATTAGTTCAAACAATGCTTTATTCCACATAATAACGATTGCAGGATTAATAACAATTGCTCTGACAGGCCCTGGAAAATGGGCTTTGGACAAGTCTCAAAGATAAATTACTTTATTTTATTTTTTCTCTGTTTCTTTTTATTCTCTTTTTATAATTTTCTAAATAGGAACCTATAGTGAAAAAACCCCTACACTAATACTTTATCCGCCTTTAATATTTTATCTATACTTTTCCAATGATCAATTTCGCTATTCATAACCATTTCTACAGCTTTTTCCAGAGGCATCTTAATCGATTTGATTATTTCGCTCCCTTCTGTATTTGGTTTCACGAATGACAGGTCTTTTGCTAAAAACATATAACCCCTCATACTTATATGGCTAGCAGGGCGTAAACTTCCGAGTTTAATTAATTCATTGGCCTTAATACCGAGCTCTTCTTCTAATTCCCTCCTGGCGGCTATGGATGGAGACTCTCCTTTATCAATTACTCCGGCAACAACTTCTATCTTATTAGTTCCAAGAGGATACCTTGTCTGATTCACAAGATATACATTGCCTTCTTTGTCAACTGGTAAAACTGCAACGCAGTCTTTATTTTTCACAATTCCAAACAAGCCAGGCTTACCGTCTGGATGAATAACTTTTTCTTCAGAAACTTCAATCCAAGGGTTCTTGTATTTTCTTTCCTTACTAACTAGAGTCCAAGGCCCAATTTTTTTCATACTTCTTAAAATTACTAAGGGTATTTATACCTGTTCTTAATTACAAAATTAATAAAAAGAAGGAACCTTAGGTAAAGGCAGTATGACAGAGTACATAGACATAGTTAATGAGCAGGACGAAGTAATTGGTAAAACAAGCCAGAAAGATATTTATGATAAAAAGCTAAACCACAGAATTGTGCATATTATGGTTATTAATCCGAAAGCAAGGGAGATATATTTTCAGAAAAGAAGTGAGAAAAAAGATTTTCTTCCTGGCTATTATTGCACTTCTGCGGGCGGACATGTCCAATCAGGAGAAACCTATGAGCAAGCTGCAGAAAGAGAATTACATGAAGAGATTGGGCTACAGATTCCATTAAAAAGAGCTACTAGTTTACAATTTGTTTCCGACAATCATAAGAGATTTATAGAATTATTTCTTGCTTTTGCAGAAGAAGGCTTTCACTTTAAAGATGGAGAAGTTGCAAGTGGAGAATTTTTAGATTTTGAGAAAGCTCACGAACTAATAGAAAAAGGAGAAAAGATCCACCCACAACTATCTGTATGCTTCAAATGGTTATACGAAAATAAAGACAAGATTTAAATAGAGACATGGAATTTGAATTTTATGCAAACAAAAGTAGAAAGATACGAAAGAGTGGTTGCTTGGATCCAAGGCTTTGATAATCTATCTATGAGTCTTCAAGATCTGGGAGAGGAATTGTCCTTAGAAGAACAAGAAAGAGTTCTATCCTATATGGAGAGAAATGTAGTGGGGTGGATAAAGTTCGTTAAAGGACCAAGAGAAAAAAGAAAAACAGTTCAACAACAATTACGGTTAGTGCTTCCAAAACTTAGAAGAGGAAGAATTTACTCAAATTTAGAATTGGTAGAAAAAGTGAATGAGCTAGCTGAATACAAGTATGCCCCAGGGGTTTTAACTAGACCAATGGGGAATCTTAGAAGAGAGTTTGGTTTTGCCAGAGTAGACATCGGCCTAGTCAGTTGGCTAAAGCCCTCTAGAAGAAAAACAGACTACAAAATTCCCGCAAAGCCTACATTTGAAGAAAGTCTACCAGAAAGCGAGAA
>CAZWLX010000033.1:0-6727 GCA_964634845.1 Candidatus Woesearchaeota archaeon
GGAATGTTTGGGTTCAGAAAGGAATGAAGAATTATCCTTTTAAGTCAGAGATTCCTAATAAGATGAATAAAAGGCCGATGCCTGCGATAAGCCAGAAGACTCCTCCTTTAAGGAATTCCCATGCAGCACTCCTAAAATTCCAGAAATCCCCCCACCAAAATGGAGAAAACCAAGCAACTATAATCGCTCCAATTACAAGGATTAACCCAAATAGAAGCTCTGCCCACTTGTTCATGTTTTTTATTAAGTTAGATAGTATTTAAATTTTATTGAGGAATTTTTTATTATTTATAGTAGTGAAATATCTGATAGTTTCAAATTGATTTGAAGTTAAAGAGGCATTTATAAATAGGTTTTTTGTAGATATTGCATGAGCGAAAAAAGCAGTATTAATGTTGACCTTGACGATCCAAGAATAGGGAAAATAGCAGATGTTATCAGTAATAAAACCTGCAAGAGAATTTTGTCAGAAATTTCTGAAGTAGGGGCAGAAGGATTAAGCGAGAGCGAGATTAGTTCCAAATTAAATATCCCTGCAAATACTGTTAATTATAATATTAAGAAACTTGAAGAGTCAGGATTAATCGTGAGAATTAAAGGAGTGCTTTGGAGTGAAAAAGGCAAGAGAATCTACAAGTATAAGGTTAGTAATAGGAAAATAGTGATAAGTCCAAAAAGTATCCATAGGGCTGGAGGTCTTATTGCTTCTGTTTTGATTACTGCTGGAGTTGCTTTAGGTATTAAAGTATTGGGAATTGGAGCGGGAAGTGTTCAGAATCTTCAAGATACAGCAGAAGGCAGTGTATTAACTGTTGAGAAATCTTTTGGGGTTGCTTCTTCTAATTCAGCAGGAATAGTTGCTGAAAGAGCTGGAGAAGCTGTTTCTGTTGCTGCAAATATTTACGAGCCCCAGATTTGGGCATGGTTCTTGTTAGGGGCATGGATTGCTTTAATAATAATTACTGGATGGGCATTTTTTAGCGATAGAAAGAATGAAAGGAGGAGTTTTTAAGATAGGAGATAGAAAAAATGGAAAATAAAGCAGACAGGAAATCCGCTAATTTTCCATTTAGGAAATAGAAAAAATGGAAAATAAAATTGTGATTGGAGTACTGATAATTGGAGTGGTTTTAATCGGAGTTTATCTTGGAATCGGAAGTTCGGGAGCTGTTGTAAGCGCTGTTGGAAGCTCTGTAATTAATGCAGAGCCTGATTTAGTTAAGGTTTATCTTAATTTAGAAGGAAAGGCAGATAATGCTAGTTCTGCTAAGGACGAATTAGATGAGCTGTATGAAGATGTTTTTGTAGCTTTGCTTAGAGCTGGAGTTGATAGTAGCGACATAAAAACAGAAAGCCTGAATATATACCAAAATTATGATTGGGTTAATGGAAAGAGAATTGAAAAAGGATTTGTTGCTAGCCAAGGAATTGTTGTCGAGACAAATGATTTTGATTTAACAACAAGAATAGTTGATGGAGCAATAGATTCAGGAGCTGTTGTAAGCTGGATAAATTTTGAACTTTCCGAGGATAAACAGAGTGATTTGAAAGCAGAAGCTTTAGAAATGGCTGGAAAAGATGCTAGAAAGAAGGCAGAAGCAACTGCTGCAGGATTAAACAAGAAGCTTGGGGGAATTGTAAGCGTTGAAAGCTCTGACTTTAATTATGGGCCTATCAGATATTTTGACTCTGCAATTGCAGAATCAGGAGCAGGACAAGCAAGCGCAAAAGAAGCAGCGATTAATCTGGTTCCTAAGGATGTCGAAGTAAGAGCAGACATAAAAGTTCAGTATAAGCTTAGAAGCTTTTGATTAAGCAAGGTTCTTGCAAAGCAAGAAGGTTTAAATGAGCTTTTAGAAAAACCTCGGAAAAGCAAGGTTCTTGCAAAGCAAGAAGGTTTAAATAGAGTTTTTAGAAAAACCTCGGAAAAGCAAGGTTCTTGCAAAGCAAGAAGGTTTAAATAGAGTTTTTTTATTTTCCTTTTATGTTAACAGAAAAACAAATTGAAGAAGTGAGAGAGCATTTAAACAATGCTCAGAATCCTTTGTTTTATTACGATAATGATGCTGACGGGCTTTGCAGTTTTGTTTTATTAAGGAAGTTTATTGGTAGGGGGAAAGGAGTGGCTGTAAGAAGTTTTCCTGATCTTGATTTAGGATATGCAAGAAAGGTGCAAGAATTAAATGCAGATTATATCTTTGTTCTTGACAAACCTGTTATCTCCAGGGAATTTTTAGAGGAGATGAACAAGTTAAATCTACCGGTAATTTGGATTGACCATCACGATGTTTCTTCTGAGAATTTAAGCCAAGGGTATCCTAACCTTGAGATATATAATCCTGCGAAAAATACTGGAGAAGATAAAAGCCAGGAGCCTGTTACTTATCTGGCATATAAGATTGCCAATAAAAAAGAAGATTTATGGATTGCAATGGCCGGGTGTATTTCCGACCATTTTCTCCCTGATTTTGTTTCTGAATTTAAGAAAAGGTGGCCTGAATATTGGACTGACAAAAAGATAAAATATCCCTTTGACGCTTATTTTGGCACTGAAATTGGCAAGATTGCAATTGCTTTCAATTTTGGTTTAAAAGATAGCACTAGTAATATTGTGAAGTTGCAGAATTTCCTGATTGATGTTAAGGAGCCTAGAGAGATATTTGAAGAATCTGGAAAGAATTATGATTTTCGGAGAAAGCATAAAGAAATAAGAGAGAGATACGATTCTCTTCTTGAAAAAGCAAGGAAGAATGTTAAAGAAAAGGTACTTTATTTTGAATATGCCGGAGATTTAAGCATAAGCTCTGAATTGAGCAATGAACTTAGTTATATGTATAAGGACAAGTATATCATTGTCGCATACAAAAAGGGAGGAATTAGTAATGTTTCTTTGAGAGGTAGGAATGTAAAAAAGATATTGGCAAATGTTTTGGAGAAGATGCAAGATGCTTCTGGTGGGGGGCATGAAGATGCTGTCGGAGCTAGAGTTAAGATAGAAGACTTAGAAAAGTTTAGAGAGTTGTTAGAGAAAGAAATTGGATAGGTTTTTATATTCTTTGGGATTTTTTATTTAATGAGACAGTTAGACGGGATGATAGGTCTTGAGATACATGCTTATCCTGTTACAAAGGAGAAATTATTTTGTAAGTGCAAAGCTAAAAGAGGCAAGGGTTTGGAGCCAAATAAATATATTTGCGAGATCTGTACAGGGCAGCCTGGAGCAAAACCAATGTTGCCCAATAAAGAGGCAGTAAAGAAAGCTATCTTGGTTGGAAGAATGCTTAATTGTAAGATAAGCGGAATTTGGAAGTGGCAGAGAAAGCATTATGATTGGCCAGACATGCCTAAGGGATATCAAAATACTATTTCTGGAGGATTAAGCAAAGGAGTTGGCGTTTCTGGAGAGTTCCATAAGATTAGGATTAGGAGCATGCATTTAGAAGAGGATCCGGCAAGTTGGGATCCTGAAACAGGAGAAGTTGATTATAATAGATCTGGGCTGCCATTGGTAGAAATTATTACAGAGCCTGATTTTACTAATTCAGAACAAGTTGTAGCTTGGCTTAGAAGACTGATTGCTAATCTTGGATATTTAAAGATAATAGACAAAGACGCAGGAATAAAAGTAGATGTAAATGTAAATATTCCTGGAAAGACAGATAGAGTAGAAGTAAAGAATATTAACTCTGTAGAAAATATAGGCAAGGCTATTGAATATGAGCTGGAAAGACAAGGCAGAGAAGGCGGTAAAATTGAAGAGACAAGAAGATTTGATGTGAAGAAAAATAGTACTGAATTGATGAGAATAAAAGAAGGGCAGGAAGATTACAGATTTATTACTGATCCTGACTTGAAAGATGCAAAGATAACAGTAAAGTTTGTTTTAGATGTAGAAAAGAATCTGCCAGAGACACCTGAAGAAAAGTTAGAGAAACTTGTTAAGAAGTATAAACTTGGCGAATATGATGCAGAGGTATTGGCTAAAAATATTGATATTGTTGAGTTCTTTGAAGAAGTTACTGAAAAAGGCAAGGATTTGAATGTTAAGGAAATTACCCGGTGGATTACTGTTGAACTATTAAGACATTTAAATTATAATAAAAAGAACTTAGATGAACTTAATATAAAACCAGAGCATTTTGTTTCTTTACTTAGATTAATTAGAAAAGGAAATATAACAGAACAACAAGGTAAGAAAATATTGGATAAATTTATTCCAGAGAGCTTTGATCCGGCTAAGGAGATAAAAGGAAAAAGCAGGATTGAAGATGCTGGAGAATTGGAAGGAATTATAGAAAAGGTGATTAAGATTAATGATAAGGCTGTTGAAGATTATAAGCGCGGAGAGAAAAAAAGCTTTAATTTTTTAATGGGACAAGTAATGAGAGAAACAAAGGGAAGAGCTGATAATAAAGTTGCCGGGGAAATTTTAAGAGAGATGTTGAAGCGCTAATTGATAATATTTAAAGATTCTTATAGAATCTTTAACTCGTTCAGTTTTGGAAAATCTGAAGATTTAAATATCTTAATTGATTGATTTTAGTATGAAAATTGAGGTTGATGTTAAGAAGAGATATTTTTTTAGTATTCTTTTAGTTTTATTGATTGTTGGAGCTATTATCGGAGTAATTGCTTATGGAACTAATAGTCCTAATATATTGGGACATAGTCTTGGAGAAATAGATGGATTTCCAAATTGTGGAGCTAATCAGGCTTTGACGCAGAGCGGAGGGATTTGGAGTTGTGTTAGTTTAACCACTGGAGTGCAGAGCACGAATTATCTCGTTGATAATTTTATTAATCCGAAATTTAATAATTATGCAAACTTATATGATAATATTGACAGTGAGTTGGCTTGGCGTGGTAAGGGTGCTGAATTTTTTGATGACAATTCTGTTCTTGGGACAATGAAAGTAAGTGGGGAAGATAAGTATATCATGTTCAAGGGATATGGGCAATCTCAGGCTGATAAGATTGATCCTAAGCAACCTTTTGATATAGAGTTTAAAATTAAAATTATTGGTACATTGGACAGCAATAGACCTATAAGATTGGCCGATGGGATTAGTGGACCTAATAATTATGTAGGAATTGCAGATAATTCTGATAACGCTAAAAATGCTCCTTGGGCTGCAAGAATAAAAGCTAGTGGACAGCCAGGAGTTTCTGTTGATTTAACTCCCAAGAATAAGGATGTATGGATAATTTTTAGAATAAAAGGAGAAGGTCCTGGGGGATCAATAAGATATTATGTTAATGGAGAAGAAAAGACTGATGCCGCGATTAGTGTTAGTTCTGCTTCTGTACCCTCAACAATGTTAGACTTTTATGTTGGAGGACTTAGTAGTTCTGGGACTTCTACCATACTTGTTGATTATGTTAAGATAAAAACTCCTTGGACAGATAAGGTTCTTGCAGGACTTGTTAAATAGGCTTTGATTGAAAGGTTTTTATAACTTATTCTCCAACAGCAAATGAATTTTTTCCATGGGATAATTATTGTCTTGTTCCTTAGAACCTATTAATTCTTAAATTGTCTTTAAAATTACCATTGTTGCGCCTATTACGAAGATTGCTATTAAAATCCAAGACAGTATTGAAGAATAAGGGATTGAGTACTCTGGCTTTCTTTTTCCAAGAGTCTTTGCGTTTTTGAACATGAAGATTATAAGAATCGCAGTTAACCCTCCTGACAGAACTCCGCCTATTCCAAGTATCTTTGTAAATGAGTTTATATTATAGAATTGCAATAAAATAAATATTAGGATTGGAGGAATTACTGTTATTAACCATGCGTTAAATCTTTTTACATTGTAGTCAAATTTCAAAGCGTCTGTTAAAGCTATTGATAGAGCTAGATAAGAGGTAAACATTGTGAAGATTCCTAAAATTATGAAAATTTTTCCCAGCGCTAAAGTTGCTATCTCCGGAGTTGACGATCCCCTTGCTCCCAGAACGACTAAGGTGAATAAGGCGTAAATTATTAAGACAACGATGTTTGCAGTGATAATTACTTTTTTGGTTTTGTCCTTATCTTTTTTAAGTATGCGCTGCATTTCAGGCACTGCCACGAATCCTAAAAACGCAAATAAAATAACTCCAAAAGGCATAAAGAAATTGTTCGTGTTTATGTAAGTAAGATTTGATATTTCCACTTTATTAAAGGTGATTACTATTATAGAAATTATTAAAATGATAATTATTGAGACTCCTAATTCTTCTCCTCTGGATAAGGCTTTTAATCCGAAATAGCACAAGATGGACATAAAAACCCAGAAAAATATCCCAAGAGACAGAGCATGAGTAATATCGTTATAAATTAAAAATGATAGAGATTCTCCAATTCCAGTTAAATATGCCAGGACTGCAGAATAAACTTCAAAAGCTATGGCAATAAACATTAGTTTTTCCCCTCTCTTTCCTAGATATAGTGAAGCGTAGCCTGTTAATTGATGAGTTTTTTCTGTTCTTAGGCCTATTTCTCCAAGATAGAGCATTATTATTATTAACATTACCGCTATCAAGACCATGTGGAAAAAAGCTATTGGAAATCCAGATAAGGAGGCAACATAAGGTATTCCTAAAATTCCTGCTCCGATTATTGTGCCAATTAAAGTGGCTACTGCAATATATGTTCTTGACATTTTAACTCTTTTTATAACTATTTTATTAGTTGGATAGCAACATTTTTAATACTTTGTTTTACTGTTACTTTTGTTCTCTATTG
>CAZWLX010000034.1:0-6574 GCA_964634845.1 Candidatus Woesearchaeota archaeon
CAATTGTTATTGGAGATAAAGAAGAGAAAAGTAAAACTCTTGCTGTTAGAACTCGCGGAGAAAAGAAACCTAAACATGGGGTTAAGAAAGATTTGTTTATTAAGAATTTGTTGAAGGAAATTAAGGAAAGGAAGTGATTAATATCTATTTTTTGAATTGTTTCAAGCCCTTCTTGCAGGACCCTTATGCCCACTATCTCTCTCATAATTTACACCATTTCTCCCTGCATCTTTGTCGTAATTCACACCGTCTCTTAACGGATGTCTTACCTTGCTATAAGGACGATTTAGCAAAGTTGTTAATTCTGAAATTCCATCTGGTTGGGGATGGTTAGTAATCGCTTTTAAAAGAACAGATCTTGCATGGTTCTCTGCTTTTCTTAATGACCACTTAGATGCAGAGTCATATAATTTTCTAGCAGCTGTTTCATCAACAGGAACAAGTCTATAAACTATCTCAAAATATCTTGCAGAATCTCTTGAGATCTGATCATTTGGATCTTTTTCAGCTAAATCTCTAAAGTGATCAGCATATTTCCTTGCTAGAAGTCTAACAGGAACTTTTTTAGATTTTCTTGCCATGTGTAAGTTTTGACTTATTAAGGTTTATAAATATTATTGTTTAGAATTTCAAAAAGATAAAAGCTTATAAAGTCTGTGTTATAAAGAGATTTGTAAATTGAAAAAGAGATTAAAAAGATGAAGATAAAACCATATGTTGAGAAGTTAAGTGCAAGCAAAGAGTATAAGAATTTCGTAAGTAAAAATCCCCGGGCTTTTATGGTTGCAGGATTTTTTGTGCTTGATTTAGAAGAAGGAGCGAATATTCACCAAATTGATTTTTTTGTTCCAGATGAGAATAAAATCGCTGCTTTTGGGCTTGACAAAAAAGTAAGTCTGCAATTACTTGATATAACTAAAAAAGAAAAGGGTCTGGAAAGATTAGATATCAATACAAATGTTGATTTAGATGCTCTCGAAGGAATATTAGAAGATGAGATGAAGAATAGGGGAATAAGTGAGAAAATAAAGAAGATTATAGCTGTTTTGCAAGTGCAGGATGGAAAAAAGATATGGAATTTGAATTGCGTCTTATCTGGAATGGAAATATTAAAAGCCCATGTTGAAGACGAAAGTAAAAGCGTTCTAAAAATGGATAAAGTTTCATTAATGGATATGGTCAAGAAAATTCCTGCGGATAAACTAAAAGCTATGCAAGGTCTAGGGAAAAATACACCTGAAGCTAAGGAGAACCTAGGCGAAGAAGATATTGAAGATAAGATAAAAAAACTTGATAAGCTGGAAGGTAAAATAGAGGAAGAAAAGAAGAGATTGAGAAGTGGGCTGAAGAAGAAATAATTAATGCTTTTTGTCCCATAATTGTTTTGTATATCCTGATTTTACTATATCTGACTTTGAGAATCCTAGCAGATTAAGAACCTTATTAATCTCAAATCTTGCGGGAGATATTTGTGATTTTTTTGAGACCAAATATTCAACTTCTATAAACCACCCAAGGCCTTTTAAGTAGTTTAATTCTATATTAAAGTGAGGTTTTATTTTGTATAAATAAGTTGTTTTCTCTTTTGTAAGCCATTTTTTAAATCCAAAATCTTTTATTAAAGCCAGAAAGTTTTTTATATCCGAGACCTTGAATTCCACTTCTTTCTTTGCATGAACATCTCTTTTGTAAGGAAGAGATTGTTTGAAGTTTACCTCGTAAAAGCCAGAACGTTTTCTTACTCTAAGAGACTTCTTTGGATACTTGTTCAATGGCAATAAAGTATAATAATCGTCTATCTTCTTTTCTTTTTTCATGAAAGAAGAAATTTTAGAAATCTCTTCTTTTAATTTTTTTATATTTTTAATTTTTACTTTTGCTTCTACTTCTATCATTGTGTCTTTTAAAAATATTAGATAAAAAATTAAAACTATCCGCTGACTGTACAGTCTGCTTTGACAACTACATCACAAAGTTTTGTATCTCCTGCTTCTGTTGTTACTTCTGATGCTACCCCAACTTTGCTAGGAGCTCCATATTCTGACAGGTCAACAGAAATTGTATTTGTTTCCAGCTGTCCGGGAACTTTAGTAGTTTCATTGACCACTGAGTTGTCTCCAATATCAAAGACTAAATTAAGCTTGCTTACTGATGCGTCAGAGGTTCCTCTTTTAACTTTTACTTCTGCCATTGATGTTTGACTATTGAAAGTGCAACTTATTGGCTCTATATCCACTGTTAAACAAGCTCCTGTTAATTGAGAGCCTGTATTCTGCAAGGACAGGCGAACAAATCCCCATACAATAGCAATAGCTACAATTGCTAATAATATCAAAAGAACTGCTGTGACGACCTCGCTTAATCCTTTTTTGTTCTTCATATTAAAAACCTCCTTTCACCTCTCTCCTAAATATGATTTATAGTTAGAGAAAGTCATTTAAATATGTTTGGTTTGTAAAGAGAAAGAGATTACTTTTTCTTTTTAGGTTTTAAGCTCAATGCAATTAGGAGAACACCAATTAAAATTAATACTGCATCATAGAGTTTTATATAAACCTCTCCAAAATACCCTCTAGCTATCCATCCAGTTCCTAAAAATAAAAGGGCAAATCCTAAATAATAAAAGATTTTACGATAGGTTTTTTCATTCATTATGTAATAAAGTAGAACTCCCTTTTAACACTTAGCTGATTAAATTAGTTACTTTCAAGGGGTTACATATGCAAAGGTTTAAAAGGCTTGTTTTTTAATTTGATTTATGAGTAAAAGAATTTTAACAAGAAGAGATTTTGTAAGGGCAGGATTAGTCTCGGCTATGGCAATTGTTTTGCCTAATATGGTTTTTGCAGAAGGAACAGATGAAAGAACAGATTATCGCCCTATTAGAGATCAAACAGGTAAATTACTAGACTTTTACTTTGATATTTCTGGAAAAGACAAGGTGCTTAGACCTATTTACAACAGGATTGAAGAACTACCTCTTACTGCCTTGGAAAGATTAAATGGCGTTGATAATCCTAAAGAAAGAGATGAGATTCTTCGCGATTTAGCTGAAAGAGACAGTGAACTTCATAAACAGATGGATAAGAGAGGTCCGTGGGATGATAGAAATGTTAGAGAAACATTTGGAAATTGGATAGATTTTAGAGCGAATGTATATAAAAGTAAGATTAATGCAAGAAATTACCAGCTTGCTGAGGAAGAAGTTAGAGGTATGCTTGAATCTGAAGCAAGAATTAATGATGCGATAGTTAACTCTTTGGGAATTTTTGGAAGAATAGCTAGAGTTCAAACAAATAGAGACTTTGGTTATAGAGAAAGCGCATTTAATGCTCTTTTAAAATCTTATGAGGGAAGCTAATTTCTCTTTATAAAATATAGAGAACTGCGCAGGATAAGTTACATTTTGTGCTCGGTTCTCTAACGGATAACTGCTAAAACCAAGTCATCTAAACCATGCAGTTATCCATAATTAGAAAGCCAGAGAGATAAAGAAGAAGTAATTGCTAGTTGTAATAATGGAGAGATGCCTAAACCAAAAAGAGTTGGCATTGATGAAGAGTAAGACCATTTATTCAAAATATAAACGCCTTTAATTTCTATGAAAATTGCCAAGATTATCCCAAATATTAAAAAGATAAAATAATGTTTTCTCTTTGGGAGATTAATCCATGAAAATTTTTTTTCTATTGCAGATATGACGAGAAACATCACAAGAATATAGAGTAAATCCCCGAAAGTTGAAAGCAAGATTGTAGGAATATAAAAATATATGGAGTTTTGTAAAGGGGGAGAGTTCCAGTTGTATAGATAGCTATGAGAAACTTCCCATAATAAGTTTAAGAGAAATGCCAACAAGAGGAAAAGAATTATCTTTTTATTGAGATTTTTCATTTTTAGATTTTTTTAGAGCTCTTGAAGTCAAGTGCAAGAGAGTTCATGCAATATCTGTTTCTGGTTTGTGTTGGACCGTCATTGAATAAATGTCCGAGATGAGAACCGCATTTTGTGCATATTACTTCTGTTCTTTTCATTCCATGAGAATTATCTGTTTTAGTTTTTATTGAATTTGGAATTGCAGAATCAAAACTTGGCCATCCTGTCCCTGAATCAAACTTTGCACTTGAATTGTATAAAGGATTTCCGCAGGCAGCGCAGTTATATGTTCCTTGCTCTTTGTTATGCAAAAGTTTTCCTGTTCCTGCAATTTCTGTGCCTTTTTCTCTTAGGACATGATATTGTTCTTGTGATAAGTGCTTAAAGTCTCTTTTCATTATCTTTGATTATGCAACTTATTTTATAAACCTCTCTAAATGAATTCTTCTATGTCTTTTTTTACTAATTCAATTGATTGGAGACCGTTAATTTTTATTGAATTGTAGTGTTTTAATAACTTAGATGTTTGTTCTTTATAAATTTCTAATCTTTTTTCTATTGCCTTTGGTTTATCATCTTCTCTTTGGAATAGTTCTGATTGGCATGAATCGCATTTGTCTTTTTGTTTAGGAGGATTTGTTATTGTATTAAATACAGAGCCGCAATTTTTACAGGAAAGCCGTGCTGAAAGTCTTTTAATTGATTCATCATCTGGGATTGATATTTCAAAAGTCTTGTCTATTTTTGTTATTTTATCTAATTCTCTTGCCTGGACTATGTTTCTTGGGAATCCGTCTAAGATAAATCCATTTTTGCAATCTTCATGAGAAAGTCTTTCTTTTAAAATCCTAATCATTAATTCGTCTGGGACTAAGTTTCCTTTATTTATGTAAGAATCAATTTCTTTTTTCAGTTCGCCTTTTGTAGACCTTACTAAATCTCCTGTTGATATGTGTGCTAACTGTAATTCTTTAGCAATTATCTTTGCCTGTGTCCCTTTTCCAGAACCTTGCGGTCCAAAGAAGATTATATTCATGTTTGTAATATTTTAGAGAGGTATTTAAAGTTTTAGACTTTTTTAACACAAATTATAAATACTTTTGTTTGCGAGAGTTGTCATGACCATTACAAGGGATTTTGTTTCTACTGTTTTTATTGTTAGAGATAAGAAAGTTCTTTTGACTCTCAATAAAAAAGTTGGGATTTGGGTTCCTGTTGGAGGACATATTGAAGAAAATGAGTTGCCTTGTGATTGCGTGATAAGAGAAGCAAAAGAAGAATCAGGATTAGATATAGAATTGTTTAATCCTTTTGTTAATAAAAGCAAACATGGCAGTTTAATTCAGCCTGTAAATTTACGCCTTGATGAGATAAGAAAAGACCATGAGCACATAAACTTTACATATTTTGCAAAAGTAATTGGAGGAGAATTCAAAGACATTTCTGATGATGGACAGCCTTCTAAATGGTTTACAAAAGAAGATTTAGAAAAAACAGACCTAAATGAGAATGTTAGGACATGGGCTTTAGAGATTTTAAATCATGGGAGATAAAAAGCCTTTTAAATTGTATTTTCCTTTAATAAGGAATGAGGTTTTTAAAAGTTAAAACTTGGGCGAAAGAGGTTTCTAAATATAGATATCATATTTTTCTTTCTATCGCCTTTTTTGCTTTTGCAGTTATTGGAGATGTTTTATCTGGAATGTATATTGATGAAAGAGGAATTGCTATTGCTTCTGACTTATTTTTAGAGTTTATTCCCCCTATGGATCTAAGCTATTTATTTACATATAGCTTTATTGTCATTGCTTCTATTCTGATTTTATATCCTTTATTTTTTAAAGTTGATAAAGTGCATATATTTCTCAGTCAGTTTGGTTTTTTAGTATTGGTCAGAAGCTTATTCATCCCATTGACACATTTGAAAGCTCCTGCTGACATGATTTTGCCGCATTTCCCGTCTTTTTTCAACTGGTTTGCATTTAGTAATGATTTGTTCTTTTCAGGGCATGTAGCTGTTCCATTTTTAGGATACTTTTTAATTGACTATAAGACGTTAAAATATTTCTTTTTGTTCATGTCTGTGATAATGGCATTTACAGTTTTAGCAATGCATGTTCATTACAGCATTGATGTTTTTTCAGCTTATTTTATAACCTACGGGACATTTAAGCTTGGACAGAATATCTTGAAGAGTTTAAAGCAAATTTAAATAATCTAAGATTGATAAAAGCTAGAATGTTATCTAAAAAGATAGAAAACCGAATTCTCAATATTATTGGGATATTCCTCATAGCTTATTGGGCATTAGCTATTTTTAAGTCAATTTATTATAATGAAATAGGGAAATTATTATGGCTTTGTTATATTGGATTATTATTGATTGGAATAGGAGCAATAATTAAGAATAGTTATCTTGTATTGAGTCAGTTAAATATATTATTATTGCCTAACTTATTTTGGAGCATTGACTTTCTTTACAGAGTTTTTACTGGGAAGCGATTTACAGGTGTAACAGAATACTTTTTTAGAGATACCTTGCTAGGAAACATAGTTAGTTTGGAACATATTATAATGATTCCTCTTGGACTTTCTGTCTTGTTTTTTCTAGGGATTAAGATGAAAGATGCTTGGAAAATTAGTTTTTTACAGGTTTTTATAGTCTTTATTCTAAGCAGATTATTTACAAATCCTACAG
>CAZWLX010000035.1:0-3378 GCA_964634845.1 Candidatus Woesearchaeota archaeon
TTTTAGGGGTGATAAAGGGAAAGGTTTAAAAGGGAATTTTGAGGGGAGATGATATGGAATTAAAGCATTTTGATGAATTAGCTAGAAAGTACTCGGATAGAGGCGAACATGTAGATATAGCCGTAGGTTTAAGACCCTCTGGAATTATTCACTTGGGAAATATGTTTACTTTAGGATTGGCGGGTGTTTTTGGTAGGAAAGTTGGGCCTCATCTGTCAAAGGTTAATCTTACTGTTTGCGACTTGGATTTGCCAGATGCTTCTGATTGGAATGTTAAGGAAAGTGGGCACGTTCGTTATTTTGGAGATCTTCCTGATAGGAATGATCCTAGTATTAGTTTATTAGTCGGAGCATTGCGCAGAATTGAAGAATTTGCAGAAGGTTTAGAAGGCAAGTTGGGAGTTGAATTTTCATTATCCAAGCTTTCTACAGTTCAAAGAGATCCTAGATTTAGAGAAGGTCTTAAGAGAATTTTGGATACTCCTAATTCTATGCAGTATATTATGAGAAAGGTTCCTCAGGGAGCATCTTTAGTTTATCCCTTATGTGGGGAGTGTGGAACATCTAATCCTGCTTTGAGAATTCCTAATACTTATGATCCCAGTACTGGAAGGATAAAAACTGCTTGTACGAATGATAATTGTCCTGTTGGAGAGTATGAAGTTGATGTTTTGAATACTGATGTTGATCTGGCTGTTCATTTCTTTATGGATCCTATAAGAGATAGGTTGGTTGGACATGGATCAGATGTTCATGTTTTTGGAGGAGATTATAGAGAACCACATGACAGGGTTCCAGATCATGAAACTCAAATTTTTTGTGATTATGCAGACTCTCATGATGGGCCGATAACAAAGATAGAGAAGATTGCTACAATGAGCAGAATTGCTACTCAAGGCAAGACTCCTGATTACTTGCTAGGTCCTAAACTTTATGCTAGGGATGGGAGTAAGATGAGTAAAAGTAAGAATAATGGGCTTTCTATGGATGTTCTTAAGAGCCATCTTAGAAGGGGATATATAGATAGAATTGTTGATTTTATCCAACATGTGGTTGATGAAGGATATACAAATATAGACTATAGAATTGTTGAAGAGAAGTTGCTTATCCCCAAGGATTAAGATAACCTTTAATAATTCTTCTTTTATTATTAATCTATGGTTGAAGTTAAAGAAGATGAGAAAGATTTGTCAAAGGAAAAAATTGATTATTCAAAAATAGGATTGAAAGCTGGATTAGAGATTCATCAACAGCTTGATACTGGGAAGCTGTTTTCAAGGACGCCGAGCTTACTAAGAAATGATGAGCCTGATTATGTAATTAAGAGAAAATTGCACGCTGTTGCAGGAGAAGAAGGAGAAATAGACGAGGCTGTTAAACATGAGGCAAGTTTGGATAAAGAATTTGAATATGAGGGATATAATGATACAATCTCACTTATTGAATTGGACGAATCTCCACCACAAGAAATTGATAAAAATGCTTTAGAAGAAGCTGTTAAAATTGCTTTGTTGTTGAATTGCGAGATTTATTCAATAGTTCAAGTAATGAGAAAGACTGTTATTGATGGTTCAAACACGAGCGGATTTCAAAGAACATTGCTTGTTGGACATGATGGATATATAGAAACGAGTTTAGGAAGGGTTAGAATTGATTCAGTTGCTTTAGAAGAAGATGCAGCGAGAATTGTTGAAAAACAAGATGGAAAAACAAGATTTAGATTAGATAGGTTAGGAATTCCACTTGTGGAAATAGGAACAATGCCTGATTTAAAGACGCCAGAGCATATTAAAGAGACTGCTCTGAAGTTGGGAGAAATTGTGAGAGCTTGCAAAGTTAAAAGAGGAATTGGGACTATAAGACAAGATTTGAATATTTCTATTAAAGGACATGATAGAGTTGAAATAAAAGGATTTCAAGATCCTAAGATGATGAGCAAAACTGTTGAATTAGAAGTTGAGAGACAGCAAGAGGAATTGAAAGAGAAGAAAAAAGAAGGAGAAGTTAGAAATGCTCTTGCAGATGGGAGAACAGAAAGACTAAGACCTATGCCTGGAAGAGCAAGGATGTATCCTGAGACAGACCTTGAGCTTCTGAAAATTGGAAGACATATGATTAATGATGCGAAAAGAAATTTGCCTAAACTTAAGAGTGATTTGAGAGTTGATTTAAAGAAACAAGGATTAAGCGATGAGATAATGAACTTGATTTTAGTTGATAGCCAATTGAATGAAGAGTTTAATCTTTTGATGAAAGTTTATGGAAAGAGTGCAAATTTAGTTGGAAAAATGATAAGTTTGTGGAGAAGTGAATTGGCTAAGAAAAGCGGGAAGAAACCGGAAGAAGTTAAAGAAATTTTAGGTGAAAGAGTTTTGGAACATATTTTAGAGAAAGTCAGAGAAAGGGAAATAGACGAAGGAGATGTTAAGGCTGTTATGAATGATGTTTTAGATGGAAAGAAAGTTGAAGAGGCTGTTAAAATTGAGAAAGCTAATGATGATGAAATTGAAGAAAAAATAAGGAAGATAATAAAAGAAAAGCCAGGGCTTAGAGAAAATGCTTATATGGGATTGATAATGAAAGAAATGAAAGGAAAGATTGATTCAGAGGATGAGGAATCCTCTGACTCTAAAACTTCAAAGAAGAGCAAGAAAGTTTTAGACGTGAAAAGAACGATGGAGATAGTTAAAAAGATACTAGGAGAATAACAGGAAAGTTTAAATATATCATGATATATCTCATGAGATGGAGAAAATAAAGACATTTGCAAGAAAATGGGGAGATTCCATAGCAATAATAATACCAAGTGAAGTTGTGAGAGAGAGAAAAATCAAACCATCTGACGAAATTAACATAATTATTGAAAAAGGAACAGATATGAGTGATTTATTTGGTAAGTTTAAAAGAAAATCAAAAAAATCAACGCAAGAAATAAAAGATGAATTGAGAGATGGTTGGATGAGTAAATTTGATAAAAAGAAGGAAATGGAATGGAAGACGAAGAGATAGTCCAAGATGTAAAGCCCTCTTATTTTTGGGATACATATGCTATTATTGAATTATTAGAAGGGAATTTAAGTTATGAGGAATATTCCAAAGAAAAAATAGTAATTACTGTATTTAATTTAGTTGAAATTTATTATTATGCATTAAGAGAATATTCTGAATTAGAAGCTAATGAGATTTATGAGAGATATAAGCACTCTGTTGTAAAAATTTCTGATAGTGTTTTAAAAGAGGCAACAGTGTTTAGAAGAAAATATAAGAGTAAAGATTTATCTTATGCAGATTGTATTGGGTATGTTTACGCTTTGAAAAATAAAATTAAATTTCTTACTGGAGATAAAGGTTTTAAAGGAATGAAAAATGTGGAGTTTG
>CAZWLX010000035.1:3478-6554 GCA_964634845.1 Candidatus Woesearchaeota archaeon
ATGTTAAGAACACATACATGCGGAGAATTGAGAAAGAAAGATAGTGGAAAGAAAGTTAAGTTAGCTGGATGGGTTGATACTGTAAGAGCTTATGGAAAACTTGCTTTTATTGATTTGAGAGACAGATATGGAAAAACACAGATTGTTGTTCGTGGTTTGAAAACAGAAGTAAAGCCTGAATATGTTATTGTTGTTTCTGGAAAAGTTCAGGAGAGGAAAAAAGGAACAGAAAACAAAGAGCTGGAAACAGGAGATATAGAAGTTGTTGCAGATGGAATAGAAGTGCTAAATAAGAGTTTAACACCTCCTTTTGAGATTAATACTGATAAAGAAATTAATGAAGATGTTAGATTGAAATATAGGTTTTTGGATTTGAGAAGTAAGAAAATGCAAGACAACTTGATTTTTAGAGCAAAAGTTGCCCAAGCAGTCAGAGAGTATTTTATTGAGAATGGTTTTATTGAGATAGAAACTCCATTGCTTGTGAAACCAACGCCAGAAGGAGCAAGAGATTATATTGTTCCTTCTCGTGTGAACAAAGGCAAGTTTTATGCTTTGCCTCAAAGCCCGCAATTATATAAACAAATTTTAATGATTTCTGGATTTGATAAATACTTTCAAATTGCCAGATGTTTAAGAGATGAAGATTTAAGACAAGATAGGCAGCCAGAACATACACAAATTGATTTGGAAATGAGCTTTGTTGATTCTAATGATATTATGAATTTTGTTGAAGAAATGTATAAATATGTTTTTAAGAAAATTTTGGGTGTGAGCTTGAAAAAGTTTGAAAGATTGACTTATGCGGAAGCAATGAAGAAATATAAAAGCGATAAGCCTGATTTAAGAAAAGATAAAAAAGATATGAAGGAATTTGCTTTTTGCTGGGTCTATGATTTTCCTTTGTTTAGTTATGATAAGGATGAGAAAAAATGGAATCCTGAACATCACATGTTTACAAGTCCTAAAAAAGAGCATATAGAATTTTTAGAAAAAGATCCTGGAAAAGTTAAAGGAGAATTATTTGATGTTGTTTTGAATGGAATGGAGTTAGGAAGCGGAAGTATTAGAATTAGTAATCCTGAATTGCAGGAAAGAGTTATGAGAGTTATCGGGATGGAGAAAAAAGAAGCAAGAGAGAAATTTGGATTTTTGTTAGATGCATATGATTATGGAGGACCTATTCACGGAGGGATGGGGTTAGGATTTGATAGACTTGTTGCATTAATGTTAGGATATACAGATATTAGAGAAACAATTGCATTTCCAAAGAATAAAAGTGCTCAAAATCCTATGGATGGCTCTCCTGCAGAAGTTGATGAGAAGCAATTGAAAGAAGCGAATATTAAATTGAATTTAAAGGAAGATAGGAAGCAAAAAGGCAAGAAATAGGTTTATATAGTTCTTTGATTAGTTTAACTTCGTCTCCTAGCAAACTAGGATGGTAAATGGATGGGGATGTAGGATATAGATATTTGGGAGATTGGAAAGGACCTAAGAGTCATGTGTTTTTTGTTTTTGATAATCACGCTTCTGAAAAAGGGTTGAGGCGCTGGATGTTAAGGAATACTTCTCTCGGATGGGATGAACTGAATTTTATGAAACGATATAGTTTGAGTGCAGGTCATTTGTCTTTATCACTCGATAATGGAGAAGACCCACTAATTGTAAGTTATGTTTGGAGCATGGACCCTAAACAGCTTGATTATTTTAGGAGATTTGAACCTACGGATTTAGGACACAGGGAATTAATGGAATTAGGGGCTAGATGGATTCAACAAGCAGAGTTTTTTGATAAACCCGGAAGCGATTCTGAATTTTTGAGACGATATCGGGGAGAGGCAGTGACTCTTTCTGCAAGAGCAAGAGCTTATTGGGTTTTAGCAAATAGACATAGAGCAGAAGAGCTTTGGACTGCTGGAGAAGATTCGAGGAGTCCGGAATTTGCAGAGTATTATAAAGGATTGGGAAGAGCTGCGTAGTTTACAATTTTATAATTATTAAAGGAACATGCATTTCTTCTTTACTTGTTCCTCCGTGTCTTCCTACCTTTCTTTTGACTTTAGAGTTTATTAAAGAATCTTTTATTCCATAATTTTCTTTTGTTATCAAGATATAATCTCCAATCCTATTGTGAAAGTTCTTATGAGGTTTGAATAACCCAAAATAATTCTTTTTTAAAAGGTCCTGGCTTTTGTGCAGGGAACAGACAGATTTGAACTTTGTTTTTATATATTTCCTGAATTCATTAACTTTTGAGGGTTTAACATAGCAATAGCTTATTCTTCCTTCTCCACAGATGGGTATTGAAAGACATTCCGCCAACTTCGGATGATTTTTCACATCTATGCTTTTTGATTTTGGGACATCTATTAGCCCATGGTCAGCGGTTATGATTAGAGTTGTGTTTGTGTTCTTTATTGACTTTATGAAAGATTGGAGTTCTCTGTTTAGTTTTTTAAAGTGGTTTAAGACAGGTTTGCTTTTTGTTCCGTATTTATGACATAGAGAATCATGAGCTGACCAGTAAGCAAAGATGTATTTTTTCTTGTTTGATGATTTTATTATCTTTTTTATTGCTGAGAAATATCTCTTCATGGAGTTTGAATTGTATGGAATTATCTTTGCTTTTCCAGAGGCTGTAGTGCTGAATTTGGAGTGTGAGATGTCTGATCCTTGCACTATAAAAGAAGATGTTTTAATTCTGTTTGGGATTGGATTTATATGAAAGAGGTCTTTTATTTCTGCTACTTTCTCTAAGGGAAATGGGCCTAGTCTTGGTTGAAATGGCAAAGGACTTATTATTGTCCCAAGCTCTTTTATGAAAGAATACCATGCGCTCATGCCATGCTCCTGAGGAGAAAGACCTGTCATTAATGCAGGAATTGCCGCACTTGTTGCAGACGGAAAGACAGAAGTTATTTTTCCTCTAAGGTGTTTTGTCAGATTTGTTTTATCTTTGTTTTTCATTAGAAATTCGTAGCCTAAGCCGTCAATAAGAATTAGTGCGATATTTTCTGATTCTTTTAGTTCTTCTGGAGGAAGTATTTTCAGAGGGGCATATTTTGGATTTCCT
>CAZWLX010000036.1:0-6478 GCA_964634845.1 Candidatus Woesearchaeota archaeon
TAATTCTGTAAGAGCTGTAGTAAATACTATAAGTGCTCAAGCAATTAATAAAACACTGATACAATGAAACTTAAAGTAAAATCAAGCGATAGGATAAAGAGAAGATATCTGCTGTTGGAAGGAAAGGATTCTGGCAGAGACAGAGTTGAGAAAGTTGTTTTAGATTACATCGGAATATTGGGATGGGCAAGAGCAAAGCCGGTTTTTGTTAATGGAAAAGGAAAAACTATATTGGCTATTGAAAGAAAAAGTTTAAATGAAGTCAGAGCAGGTTTTGAGCTTTGTAAAGAAGATATAAAAATTGTGAGAGTTAGCGGAACATTAAAAGGTTTAGGGGAATGATTTTTCCTGAAGATTTTATCTAAGAAAACCTTTAATTAGTCTTTTAATTTTAATTAGTTATGCTAAAAAGAGGGAAGAAGGCGCAGTTTGAAATTGGATTTTCAATGATATTTTCTATAATTGTTATTATTGCTATTATTGGTGTTGCTTTTTATGTTATTACTTTTTTTCTTGATTTAAATGAATGCGGACAGATAGGAAATTTTTATAATAACTTAGATAAAGAAGTTGACAAAGCATGGAAGAGCACAATATATTCTGATGATTTTGCCGAAGAATTACCTTCTGGAATAGAGCAAGTCTGTTTTGGCAATTTGTCTTCTGCAGATATTGAGCAGGAAGATAGAGAAGAGGCAGAGACTCTTAGCAAGTATAGAAGACAGGAGAAAAATGTTTTTTTATATCCTATTCAAGATAGCTGTGATTCTGGATTAGGCAATCATAACCTAGAACATGTCGAGATAAATGGTTTTTGGTGTGCTGAAGTTATTAGTGGAGAAATAACAGTTAGTCTTGAAAAAGGGAGCAGGGATGCTTTAGTTAAGCTGGAACAAAGTAATTAAATAAAGATGGTAAGTAAAAGAGGATTTGAATTTAGTTTTGCATGGATATTTGCGATAATTGTCGGAGCAGCGATATTATTCCTTGCTGTTTTTGCCGCTACTCGGTTTGTTAGTGTTGAAAGGCATGTTCAAGATACAGAAGTTGGGAAAGAAATAGGAATTTTACTGAACCCTGTTGAAACAAGTTTAGAAGACAGCAAAGTTGCTAAAATTAAAACTCCTCTGGAAACTAGAATTTACAACGATTGTTCCAGCCAAGGAAATTTTGGGAGCCAAAAAATAAGTGCTGCTACAAAATCAGGGGTAGGAGAAACCTGGCAAAATCCTGGAGTTCCGAGCAGTTTTCATAATAAATATATATTTTCAAAAGATTTTGTTGAGGGAAAAGAGTTTGTTATTTTTACAAAGAAATTTGAATTTCCCTTTAAGATAGCGGATTTGATGTTTATTTATAGTGTTGGGGAGAGTTATTGCTTTATAAATCCTCCAAGAGAAATAGAGGAAGAAGTTACTGATTTGACGCTGGAAGGAGTGCAGATTGCAGCAGATATTTCTGAATGTTCCAGAGAAAGTGAAAAAGTCTGCTTCACGAGGTCTGGATGCGATATTGATGTCAATCTCAACTCTAAAAGTGTTAAAAAAGATGAAGGAAGAAAAACCGTATTTTACGAGTCTGAGCTAATATATGGGGCTATTTTTGCAACTCCAGAAATTTATGAATGTCAAGCTAAGAGATTAATGTCCAGAGCTTCAGAACTCGCATTGCTTAATTCTGGGAAAAGCGATTACTTAAGTTCTGGAAATTGCGAGTCAGTTAGACTACAACCTTTGCTAATTACCTTTGCAAATTCAACACAACAGATGCAAGAATCTTTAGAATTAAGGCAAATTGCTTTGATTTCTGAAAATCTAAGGAGGGAGAATGAAAATCTTGGATGCAGACTATTCTAAAAACAAGCTTGGACAATTAAAAATACAACAGATGGCTTTTGTTTTAGTGGCATTGGTAATATTCTTTGCGTTGGTCGGATTAATTTATTTCTCTTTCAGAGTTAAAAATATAGAATCCAGTGCTACTGGACTAAAAGAAGACGAAGCAAAATCGCTTGTTAAAAAATTGGTATCTACTCCTGAATTTTCATTCACAGTAGAAGATTGTTCTGCTTGCGTTGACCTTGATAAAGTCCTTTCTCTTAAAGGAAGAAGAACATATGAAGGATTTTGGAATTTAGACTATTTAGCTGTGGAGAAAATTTATCCAAGTGAAGACAGGGAATGTGAAAAATCTAACTATCCTGAATGTAATAGAATAACTATAATTAACACAACAGAAAAAACAGGAGAGATAACAAGAGCTTTTGTTGCATTGTGCAGATGGGAAGATTCAAAGCAGGGATATTTTAAATGTGAGCTAGGGCAGATAATGGCTTCTGGGGAAGGGGTAAATGATTAATAAGAAAGGGCAGGAAGAATTAGTTGGTTTTGTGATGATAGTAATCATAGTTGCAGTGATTTTTCTTGTGCTTCTAGGAATATTTGTCAGACAAGACTTTGAAACAAGTGATAAAGATAGTACAGAAGTATTTCAGTTCTTAGAAGCCAGTATGGAATTTACGACAGAATGTGCTGTTGGCTTTGAACCTGATTTCTCCAGCCTTGGAGAGCTGATAAATGACTGTTATTTAGGGAGAAAGTGCGTTAATGAGGAAAGTGCGTGCGATGTTCTTAACAATACATTAGAAAATGTATTAGAATCTAGCTGGAATATAGATTCAAAAGGATTTTATAAAGGATATGAATTTTTTTCAGTTTATAGTACAAATTCTTCTGAAGAAAAGATTATAGAGCTTGAGAAAGGGATTTGCGACAATAGTTTTATAGGGGCAGAATACCTGTCTCCTAGTTTTCCAGGAGTAATTGTGAGTTCGTTTAAACTTTGCTTTGGTTAGAGTTTTATTTGAATATGCAAAGAGTCTATGGATAGAATAGGTTTTAACCTTTGCCTTTTCCCTGTTTTTTCTGCTACAAAATCTATAAAACCAAATCTCTGCAATAATTTTAGGTCTTGGCTGACTGATTTAAAGTCTCTTTCAAGAATTTTTGCCAACTCATAAATTGAGCCAGGATTTTTTTTCTTAATTATGTAAAGAAGTCTTGCTTTTTCGTTACTTAGTAATTTTCTTAGAGTTGAAAGAGCTTCGAAATCATATTCTTCCTTGCTTGAAGAGAATCTTTTTAATAATGTGTTAAAAGTCCCTGATTTGTCGACGAGAATTATCTCTCTTGTCTTTGATTTCTCTGCCATTTTTTATATTATTTTACGAAACTTACAGATTTAAGGTATATAAACTATATATATGTTTTGCTTGGACAGATATATGGGCATTTGGTTTTTTTATTGAGAGATATAGGGGTAAAAAAACCATATATAATAAAATAGCGCATCATCTTGAACTTAAGATAGGTTGTTGTATAACGCAGTTACACCGAAAGCTTTATATATAAAGATTAAACTTTCTTCGGTACTACTGTTCGCATAGTAAAAAATTGGGGAAAGCTTTTTAAAGGAATTCCGGTTTCTCGATATTACCTTTTAGGCTTAGTGTTAGATTTGTCTAACACGCAAGGGCGGATTGCAAATTAAAAGCAATCTCCTTTAAGAGGGGTCTTGCGAGACCGCCAATTAAAAAAGAGCTGAAAGGAGGTTTAAAAAAAGAATATGTTTAATTTTAGAAGAGTGGCATCTGTTCTTGCTAGCGCTACAATGATTACATCTACTGTAGCCTTAGCTGCTGCAGCTAATTACCCTGCACCTTTCATTCAAGGAGGGACTGCAGACGTTGGAGTAGTTTATGGTGGAAACGCTGCCTCTACTGACTTTGTCGCTGTTGTTGATATTACTAATAATTTGCAGGCATCTCTTGCTTCGCAAACAGCTAGTGGTTCAACTACAACAGGAGGAAGTATTAGTGGAGAAGCCGCACCATTGTTTAGTGGAGCTACAAAGCTTTACATAAACGATACTCTGAACGCAGTATTCACTGTTGTGACAGAATCAGAACTACCAACAGTTTTAGCTGACGAGACATTCTCGGGAAATGTTGATGCTACACTTACACAAACATTAGATGTTGGAAGTAATCCTCGACTAACTTTTGCAAAGCAACCAACAAGCTCTGATGATCCAGAACTTGCATGGACGCTAGGGACAAGTACAACTACTCAGTACCTATATAATGCAACAGTTTCTTTTAACAAAGCAGTTAATTTGAGCCATGCTAGCTCTGAAGGTCAAACAATAAAAATGTTTGGTCAAACCTTTACAATCAGTTCGTCAACTGATGCAACTGACTTGATTTTGTTAAAGAGTGCTGAGAAAGTTAGTCTTGATAGCGATAACCCTACAGCAGAAGTTACTGTTGGAGGAAATACATATACATTAGAATTAGTTTCTGCATCTGATACTGCTGCTACAATAAGAGTAACAGACAGTAGTGGAAAGAGCGATAGTAAAGAGGTGAGTGAAGCCCAATCTAAGAAGATTAATGGGATTACAATTGCTGTTGACACTGCTGATGAAACTAATTTGAAGTTGTCTGCTACAGTTATTGCTGGAGCTGAAAAAGTTACAATGACAAGCGGAAGCTCTATTACAATAGGAGAAAATGCTGATGTCATTGACGGAACATCTGTCTTATTTACAGGAGGAGTAGGCGCTATGACAAAATTAGTTGTCACTGTTGCTGCTCCAAACTCTGATGTAGACGCTATAAGAACTGGAGAAGAATTTTTAGACCCTGTTTTCGGGAGCTTTAAACTGAATTTCGCTGGATTTAATATTCCAGAAGACAGTTCTTCAAGAGAAGCAATCAGTGTTTCTAATAGCGGTGATGACAAAATGCAGCTTACACTTACAGACAGACGTGGAAATACAAAAACAGTACAATGGGCAATTAACCTATCTGAGAAAATAGAACTTCAACATGACAGCGATTATAGAAATATCACTGTCTTTGAAGCAGGACAAACTTACAGAAATGAGTGGATTGTTGTGGGTAATGAAGATACAGGTAGATTACTTAGAGTTTCTACTATCACAAACCAAACAACAGGATACTCAAGCGATAAGGTTAGGTTTACAGATATATTTTCTGGAGACACTTATGAAGCTACATTGACTGCAGACGGTACAGGAACAGTAACTATTGGAGGAAAAGTTTATACTTTAAACTACTATGGGGATGCTTCAAGTGCTGAAGACTCAAGGTATATAAAGCTAAACTACCCAGATAGCGTTGCTGCTGCAAATGCTGTGATTTTCCCAACAATACAAACAAACAAGGGAGCTTTGTTAGCTTTCTACGAGCCAACAAAAGTCAACTTGACTGCTTGGGACGGTCTTTTAACAGGAACAGCTACTACAGTATTAGAGTTTCCTGACGGAGACGGATATACAACTGCAACATTTACTCCTGGAGCTCAAACAGGTAACTTTACCCTTACTGGAGCTGGAAGTGGAACACTTAATACTTCTCAAGCTGCTAAGTTTGGAGGAGTTGCCTTAACAATTGGTAGGCTTACTTACAATGCAACAACAACAGGAACAACTAACCAAACAGAAATAGTTCTTCTACAACCTGATGGAACACCTGTCTATGACCCTGCACTTATTATATTTGAAGAGCAGGATGACAATAATAACTATGAAGCGCTTATTGTTACCCTTGAACCTGGTAAAACAAGCGATGATGGTCTCGGTGTTGACGATGTCGTAAGAACATGGGGTGCTGACACTGTATGGGATGCTGTTAGTCTTGCTAGCGATAGTAAGAAGAGCAAGGAAATGGACCTATGGGGAACATTAATCTCTGTAGATTCCTCTGACTCTGACCAGAAATCTGCTGTAATCAGTTATCCTAATGAGCAAGTATACTCAGAAATATACTTTGCTGGTGCAGATGCAAGCATTACTGCTGGAACATCTTCCAGTAGCACTGTTAAACAACTAGGATCAGTAACTGTTTCAGACTCTGAAGTTAGTTCTGTATCTGGAAAGAATATCGTTGTTGTTGGAGGATCATGTGTAAATAGCGTTGCTGCTAACTTGCTTGGAGGAGCTCTATGTGGAGCAAACTTTGAGTCAAGTACAGGAGTTGGAGCTGGATCATTCTTAATCCAGACATTTGACAGAGGAAATAGTAAAGTCGCAACTCTTGTTGCAGGTTACAATGCTGCTGATACAACAAATGCTGCTAAAGCATTGACCACTCAAACAATTGATACCAGTGTAGGTAAGAAGTACAAAGGTAGCTCTGCTACTAGTGTAACTCTCGTAACAACCACTGCTTAAGAAAACAAGTTTTTTTCTTTATTTTTTCTTTTATTTTTATTTCTCTTTTTTCACACTGATAGATTTTTAAATGCCAATTTATAAGAAATTAGATGAGAAAGATAGAATCTGAGGCAGAGATTGAAAGAAGAAAGAAGAGAAATAATATGATAATAAGTTTATTTCTGCTTGGGATACTTGTTTTAGGAACACTGGGTTTTGCATTTTCTTATAACATCGGAAA
>CAZWLX010000037.1:0-6428 GCA_964634845.1 Candidatus Woesearchaeota archaeon
TTTTATTTTTTCAGGCATTAACAAATAATCCCCTTCCTTTATTTGAGATAAAGGTAATTCTTCTATTCCTTTTTCTGTTCTTACAAAGAAAGTATGGTCTTTCGAGGATTTTATTCGGAATTTAGGATAAGCAGTTGTTATTCTAAATAATTCTTTATTATTTTCCCATTTTGCAATTATAGGAGTAGTTTCGGTCTTTTCAACATTAAAGTTTTCTGATTGAATTAATAAAGGGTTATGAGAATCTTTTATTTCTATTATTTCGCCATTATCTTTCATAATCAATGTGTCTGGAGAGAGACATTGACCTCCTGCACGAACTTTTCCCGGAACTCCCGATGTGAGAGAACGGAGAACTTTAATTTGCTTTCCTTCTAATAATCCTATTGTTGCTTCTTGCCTGTCAATGACAAGAAGACCATAAACTTCTGAGACTTCCAGGATTTCTTTTAGTGGATCAAGAACAAAAACTTGATCACAGCGATATGTTCTAACATTTAAAGGTTTCGGAGGTTCATAAACCCAGATTTGTATATCTGAGACTCCTTCTTTTTGAGAGACATTCCCTGCGAAAAGAGCAAGGCCGTTTTCAGGAGTTTTTCGATATTCTTTTAGTTTACGTATTATCATTTCAATTGCAGAAATGACATTTGTTTTTGTTTGCTTTGATTTTATGTTTGATGCTGTCGATTTCTCAGATTCAAGTTGTTTTGAAACAAGATTTATATTTTGACCATAAGGAATTAGGACAGTTACTAATTCTGTATGTCTGCCTCTTATAGAAGAAAGAGTCTCAACTAATTCTTCAAGTTCTGCTTTTTGTTCATCAGACATTTCTTGTGTTTCTGCCATGTTGATAATATATTGTTTTTAATAGGAAAGTTTAGATGGTTATAAAGTTAAGTGAGTTAAAGCTTGTGAGTTGCCTTTAAATCAGATTCAAACTTTTTTAAATCAACTGGTATTTTTATTCCAGAAACTGAATCTCTTAGTGAGATTCCAAGGTCTTTCTTCTTTTTCCAGACCTTTGAATTGAAATTCATTATCTTTTTAATTTTCTTCTCGCAGTCTTTATGAATAGGCTTGTTTGATTTTGGAAATTCTGATTTAAGTAAATCTAGAGAAAGAGATGAGCCAATTATAGTGCTTATTTGAGGGATTATGGGATAAACTAATGTTATGAATCTTTCTAATATGAAATAGAGTGTGTATTTTGCAGAATCTGATTCTTGTTTTGAGAAATTATTTTCTTGATTATATGCTCTTGCTTTTATTAGTTCTATATAGTTTGAAGCAAAAGTGTCCCAAAGAAATTTCCTTAATTTTGTTGCGGGAGTATAGAAATCATATTTGCTGTAGGAGGAATCGGCATTTTTTGTTAACATTTCAACATAATCTATAAATACCTGATCCAAGGAGCAAATTTTTGGTTTTGTTTTTGGTTTTTCGAATAAGGAGACAAAACGAGAAACATTTAGAATTTTGTTCAGAGTTTTCAATTCTGCCTGTATCTTTTCTTTGGAAACTTTTAAATCTTGTTTTGCAAGATTCCCTTCTGTTGCAGCCCATAGACGAATAGTTTCTGCACCATACTGTTTTAATAAGTCTCTAGGGTCTATTGCATTCCCTTTTGATTTGGACATTTTCTTCCCTTTTTCATCTGTTAGGTGTTGATGTATCCAAACATCTTGGAAACAAGCTTTGTTTTTTTCAAGGAATCCCCTAAGGATTGTGTAATAGAGCCAGGTTCTTACTATTTCTTTCCCTTGAGGACGGAGAGAAGCAGGAAATGCCTTTTTAAAGAAGTCTGGAGATTTTTTATATTGTAGAATATATAATTCAGATATAGAGGAATCCATCCATGTGTCAAAAACACGAGTTTCTCCAGTCCACTTTATTTTATTGAATTTTGAATCTGAAATCTTCCCTATGAAATTTCCATTTTTATATACTTCAGAAGATTTTGGAGGAGACTGTTTCCAGGGGATGTAATAATCGCCTTGAGGAGGCAGAGCAATATACCCTTCATTGGAGTTCCAAAGTGGAATCGGAGTAGCATAAAATCTTCTTCTGGAAATTGGCCAATCTATTTTAATTGAAGAACTCCAATCATCTAAAATTTTCTTTGATTCTTTTGGGAAGAAGTTAATTGATTTAGAGATTCTTTTTATTTCTTTTAGATAAGGAAGTTGCTTCAAATAAAATTCAGGCATTTCTATGAATTCTACTTCTGCTCCAGAACGTTCTGAAATTGGGGTTCTATGGGAAATTTGAGTTTGGTTTTTCAAAAGTCCTTGAGATTTTAAATCATTAATTATTTTCTCTCTGGCTTCGCGGACTTTCAGACTTTTGTATTTCCTTGCTATTGAGTTCATTGTTCCGTCTTGCTCTATCGCTATCCTTGCTTTTAATCCCATTTCTCTAAAAAATTGAATATCTGATAAGTCTCCAGCAGAACACATCATTACGATTCCAGAGCCTTTATCAGGGTCTGCCAAAGGATGAGCCTTTATTGGTATTTCTTCGTTAAATATTGGAGAGATTGCGTTTTTTCCATTTAGGTGTTTATATCTTTTGTCCGATGGATTGAATATAACCATTCCACAAGTGGAGATGAGTTCTGGACGGGTTGTGGAAATTATTATCTCTTCTCCTGTTTCTTTTACTTTCCATTTTATATCGTTAAACGTTGAAGGAATTTCTTCATATTCTATTTCAGAGTCTGCGATTGTTGTTCTTAGTTTTGGATCCCAGTTATTTATTCTTGAGTCTTCATAAACTAAACCTTTTTTGTACAGGTCTATGAAAGTATCCTGTGTGAGTGTACGATATTCTGGAGAGTCTGTTTTGTATATTGCTCCTAAGTGTGAACCTTCTTTGTACGATGTGAATGAGATTCCAAGTTTGGAGAAAGATTCTTGAGTTCCTTCGGAGCCCTCATTTACTAGTTTTTCGGCATATTCTATAAATTTCTCTCTTCCAATCTTAAATGGAGAGACATTGAATTTTTTTTCTGTTGCCATTTCAATTGGGAGACCATTTCTATCTAATCCAAGAGGGAAGATAACATCAAAACCTTTCATTCTTCTATAACGTGCAAAGAAGTCCATGTAACAGTATGTAATTGCTTGAGCTATATGAATCGGAGAATTAACATATGGGGGAGGCGTATCTATTGAATAAATCTTCTTTTTTGTTTTAAGAGAGACAAGAAATTGTTCGCTTTCTTTCCAGGCATTTGTTATTTGTTCTTCTATTTCAGGATTCCATGATTTTATGTCCTGTAGCTTTGGAATTGACATACAGGATAGTAGAGCAAAGAGTTTTAAAATATTGGGGTTTTAGAGAGAAAATGATTGATAATAAAAAAGCTTTAAGGCAGTTAAAGGAATTGGAAAAATTGGGCAAAGATAAGAGATTGGCTGCTGATGGATGGGATGCTGATTGGAAGATTTTAATAGCTACTTTAATGAGTGCGAGAACAATGGATAAAGTTACCATTCCAATAGCAGAGAAATTGTTTGATAAGTTTGATAGTGTTAAGAAAATAGCCAATACTAAAGAAGAGGAAATTGCCGAGATTATCAAAGGAGTTAATTTTTATAAAGGAAAAAGCAAGAGGATAATCGAGCTGTGCATTGTTTTAAACAATAAATACCAAGGAAAAGTGCCTCATGATTTTAATAAATTGGTTGAACTGCCGGGAGTTGGGAGAAAAACAGCTAATGTTTTTCTAGCTGAAAAAGGAGAACAGACGATTGGAGTTGATACCCATGTTGATTATATTTCACATTATCTTGGATGGACAAATGGAAAGAAACAAGAAGAAGTTGAGGGAGATTTAAAGGCAATTTTTCCTGAAAAATTGTGGGGAAATTTAAATTGGACACTTGTTAGATTTGGGCAGACTTATACAAATAGGAAAGAGAAGAATAGTATTCTAGATAAGATTAGGAAAATTTGATGATAGACAGATAGTTTTTTATATAGACATTTTCTTGGTTTAGCATGGCAAATCAGAGTAATCAAATACAAATGCCTGGTGTTTTTGGCGGGTTGATGAGATATGATGAAGAATATCAGAGTAGATTTATGTTATCTCCAGGAACAATTATAGCTTATATTGTGGTAATAATATTGCTTGTTGTTGTGCTGAAATTGCTTTTTCCTATAGTTGGATTTTAGGCTTCAACTCTTGAGAAAAAATAAGTTCCTATTGCAAACATTATTGCTGATGCAGATATTAAAACGAGAAGACTTAATAAAAAGGGGATATGTGCTGCGCCTGTCAAGATCCCACGAAGACCTTCTACACCGTATGAAAGAGGATTGAATAGAGTTACAACGACTACATTTTTTGGAAGGGAATCTATAGGAAACAGTGCTCCTGATAAAAAGAATATGGGCATTATTATGAAGTTTATTATGAATGGGAATGCTCTCATGTCTTCTAATTTTGAAGCTATGGCTATTCCAAATGCTGAAAAGAGAAATCCGATTAGGAGCATAAAGAAATATGCAGGAATTATTGAGAGCCATGAGAGAGGTCGAAATCCAAATATTAGAGCAAGGATTAAGATAAATGTTGCTTGGAAAAGAGAGATTGTTGCTGCGCCAAGGGTTTTTCCCAACATTATTTTCCATCTTTCAACAGGAGCTACAAGAGTTTCTTTAAGAAACCCAAATTGTTTGTCCCATATTACTTCTATTCCTGAGAAGACAGAAGTGAAAAGAATTGTCATGGCGATTATTCCCGGGACAAGAAATTCTAAATAATTCCCTCCTCCTGCTTTTGTATAAATCGGGCCGAATCCCAAGCCAAGCGCTAGGAAAAATAAGATTGGTTGCCCTAAAGAGCCGAGCATTCTACCTCTTGAACGCCAGTATCTTATTAACTGTCTTTTCCACATAATTGTTACGCCGTTCACATTCCTCTCCCCCATGATTTTTGAGATAAACGCATTCTTTCTTTTGAACCGCCTGTTTCTTCTCTAATCGAATGACCTGTTAATTTAAGAAAAGCTTTTTCTAGAGAAGTAGAGCTTGTTGACTTTTTGATTTCTTTAGGAGTTCCCATTTTGATTATTTTTCCATGATCTATTATTGCTATTCTCTTTGCTATTTTATCTGCTTCTTCCATGTAATGAGTTGTGAGAAAGACAGTCATTTTCTCTCTGATGTTCACAGATTTTACATATTTCCAGAGTTGATTTCTGGTTTGTGGGTCTAGACCAAGAGTTGGTTCATCTAAGAAAAGAATTTTTGGGTGATGCAAGAAACCGCGAGCTATCTCTAAACGTCTTTTCATTCCTCCTGAAAAGTTTTTTACAAAATCATTTTTCCTTTCATATAGCCCTACTAGTTTTAACAGCGTTTCTATTCTCTTTTTTCTTTCTTGTTTTGGAATAGAATAAAGAGCTGCATGAAATTCCATGTTTTCTTTTGCTGTTAATTCATTGTCCAAGCTTTGGTCTTGAAAGACAATTCCAAAAGATTTTCTTACTTCATGCTTTTGTTTTGTCGGATCAAAAGAATTTACCAATATTGATCCTGAAGAAGGTCTGAGCATTGTTGTCAGCATTCTGATTGTAGTTGTTTTTCCTGCACCGTTTGGGCCGAGAAAGGCAAAAATCTCTCCTTTTTTTATGCTGAAAGAGACATTGTCAACTGCTGTAAAATTCTTGAATTTTTTTGTTAAGTTTTTTACAATAACTATTTCCCTATCTGAATTGTTCTTAGACATTTTTGTATGAGAAAAATAAGAGCTTTAAACCTTTCTTTTACAAAGATAAACTTTATATATTGGTTATTTGAAGATTTATTATGTATCTTTTTCAAGAAGCTGGAAGGAGAGATTTGACTCCTGATGAGGAAGGAGTTTATGAGAGTCTTAGAAGATATTATACTGAGTTGGTTAGACAAGGAAGGATGAAGCCTTGTGAAAGACCGAGCGATCCAGAGATTTTGGCAAATGTGAGGGCTTCAATAGATCCTGATAGAGACAGAAGCTTGGGATTTGATTAAAAAAAGGAGATAAATAATTGAACGTTGCTTTTATGCCCATTGAATATAAAAAAAGACAATCTGTTCAAATTCTTGAGTCTTTTGTTATAGAAAACTATAAATAATGTTAATTCTGTTTTGCATTATGTTACCTGGACTTGGTGGAATGAATCCGAAGAAAATTCAAGGATTAATGAAACAAATGGGAATTAATCAGGAAGAAATTGATGCAGACAGAGTTGTAATTGAGAAAAGTGATGGGGGGAAGATTGTTGTGAATAATCCCAGTGTTCAAAAGATAAGTATGCAGGGAAATGTTAGTTTTCAAGTTGCAGGAGATGTTTCTGAAGGAGAAGAGGGAATTTCAGAGAAAGATATCAAATTAGTTATGGAGAAGACCGGGGCAACTGAAGATAAGGCAAGAA
>CAZWLX010000038.1:0-6426 GCA_964634845.1 Candidatus Woesearchaeota archaeon
CTATTATCTACTGTTGAACATCCAGCTAAAGCTATTGTTCCTATTGCAAGTATTTTTTGTAGGGTATTCATTAAAATAATGTTTTTTTATTATTTTTAAATCTTTGTTTTATCTTTGATCTGCTTTCGTTCCATCTTAGATTCACTTTTGCTCGAGAACTCGCTATTATTTATCTTTGACCTGCTATTTCTTATCTTTGCTTACTCTTACTGCGAAGCTCCTCGCTTTGCTGTGGGCTTCTCGTTGCGGTAAGCAAAGAGGACGGAAGGAGGGAGTTGAACCCTCTCCAACAGCGCCACAAGCTGCTATGCTACCGTTACACAACATCCGTCATGTTTAGGATGAATTAATATAGTTTTTAAATGTTAATAATCTTATGATTCTTTATTTATAAAATTTCTGAAGAATTTAAATTTTCTTAACAAATTTGGAATTGTTTAAGTTTCATTATTTTATTTATACGATAGGAAGTTTTAAAGGTTTATGTTTTCATAGTTTTTTATGGTTTATAAGAGAAAACTAAGGCAAGATGGTTGGGCAGAATTTACAGATTATGAAGCAATAGTATTTAAAGAGTTTGGAGAAAAGACTTTGTTTGCCTTGGCAGAAACAGCTGCTCTTTATTCTTTTTGGCAAGCAAGGTTAGGAGACCTGTCTATTCACTCAAGAGGATTTTATGAGCTGAACGAGAGAAACCGAGAAACAGTTATTAAGGGATTTATTAGTTCTACAACTATTTATCCTAATAAAAGAGATATTCGTGTAGGAATTCCTACTGATGATTCCACGATTAAGGATATTTTTGAGGAATTAACAAAACCTGTGGTTAGACATGTCTAATATGGATAACAAATTTAGATTTTACGCTGTTAAATTGAGTTTAGCAATTATAGCTGTGTTTATTTTGCAGATTTTTGTTTTAGATTTTACTGATATGTTTGTCTTGAATTCAATTGCTTTTCAGCAGCCATGGAGATTTTTAACAGCAATATTTTTACATGGAGGTTTAGGGCATATTGCTCTTAATTTATTTGCTTTGCTGCTTTTCGGAAGTATCTTGGAAAAATTGATAGGAGGAAAGAAATTTTTAATAGTATTTTTCGTAACCGGGATTCTAGCGAATTTAATGAGTGTTAATTTTTATTCTAGTAGTTTAGGAGCATCAGGAGCTATATTTGGAGTTATTGGAACTTTGATTATTGTTAGACCTATGCTTCCTATCTGGGCTTTTGGAGTGCCTATGCCGATTTTTATTGCAGGGCTTATTTGGGCTGGAATTGATATTGTCGGAGCCATCGGGTTTTTAGTGGGGAATCCGTTGAATAATACTGGGAATATTGCACATTTGTCTGGAATGATTTTCGGGTTTTTATTAGGAATTTGGTATAGGCCTAAGAGAAAAAACACCTTTGAGATGAAAGTTGAATTTGATGAACCAAGTTTTAGAAGATGGGAAGATGTCTATGTCAGACATTAGGTTTTTAAGCCAGGGTTTTTTAGATTTGGTGTGGGAAGCATAATACGAAAAGAGGAAGGGGTGTTTGCATTATCCGGAGTTGTTAAGCTTTCATTAGTTGGACTTTTAACAGCTCTTTCTGCAATTGTTATCTCAACTATCTGGGGTTTGTACTTAGATAGTTTTTTTCATAGCGTTTCTTTAGTAGGGTATTTTTCTTCTGCAATGGCTTTAATTTCTTTTATTTCTTTTTTCTTGTTTGTTCCCATAATAGAAAAAATTGATAAAGGCAAAATATTTTCTTATTCTCTGCTTGTTCTTGGAATTATTTATCTTTTATTTGCCTTCAATACTGGTTTGAGTTTTCTTATTATCTTGGCGATTGCAGCTACTATTTTTGGTACTTTGAGAATAACCAGTTTTGGAATTATATTCAAGGATATTTCTTCTAGAGAAGAGCTTTCTAGGAATCAGGGTTTAAAATATACTTTTGCAAATACAGCTGCTGTTTTAGGTCCTTTGATGGTTGCTTATCTTTTAGTGAAGTTTGGATTTAGTTCTGTTTTTGCCTTGTCTTCTGCCTTTGCTTTCATTGCGTTTATCGCTTTTAAGAAATCTCATATAGGCGATAGATATGTGACTAAAAGGATTGATAAAAATGTAATAAGGAACTTTCTTGACTTTTTTTCTAATAAAGAGAGAAGGCTTATTTATGTTTTAAGAGGAGGAGTTGCCTTATGGTGGGAGCTTATTTATCTCTTTGTTCCTTTGTTTATTATAAGAAGTGGTTTAGGTCAGGCATGGGTGGGTTATTTTTTATTTGGAGCCGCTGTTCCTTTAGTTTTATTTAATTATTATTTTGCAAAGATAGCTGGAAGAAAAGGATTTAGAAAGATTTTCCGTATTGGATTTTTAATTCCTTTAATAGTCTCTTTTATTGCTTTCTTTCTTCATTTCAATGTTTACATTGTTCTAGCTCTTTTTATATTGGGAAGTTTGGGAATGGCAATGTTAGAGCCTACAACAGAAGCTTATTTCTTTGATATACTTGAAGGAGAAGAAGAATACAGATTTTTCGGACCTTTTAATACAAATCCTGTATCTATTGGATTTATTGGAAAGATAATAACAGCTTTCTTGCTTTTATTTTTGCCTCTTAGATATTTGTTTTTACTTTATTCAGGATATATGCTAATAATGTTTCTGCTTTCATTTAAAGTTAAAGATGTTGTTGAGACTAAGAAAAAGAGAAGATGATTAATGCCCGTACCGGGAGTCGAACCCGGGTTTCGGCCGCGAAAGGGCCGCGTCCTTGGCCACTAGACTATACGGGCATATATGGTTGAAATAAAATTGCCTTTTAAAACTTCCTAAGAGTGTTAGGAGTTTGAAGTGAAACAAGACAAAGGAAAGAGTTAAAAAGGGTATTTTTGAGATATGATTATGGAATTAAAAGAATTGTTGATAAAGAGGCTGATGAAAATAGGGTATTCTGAAAAAGGAGGAAATAGAGTCTGGGATATTGCTCATAGGAAGTTTTTGTATATGACTGAAGAACTTTCTAAATTGTTTCTGAAGATGAGAGAACATGAGAGATATAAAAAAATTGTTGTTGATAAAGAGTTAGAATTGATTAATAGCAATAAAAAATTATTCTTAGAGATGCTAAATGGAAAAAGTTTTAACTTAATTGATATGGGGTGTGGAGACGGAATAAAGGCAAAAGCATTTCTGTCAAATCTTGAAGGGTCTAACGCAAATGTAAAGTTTTTCCCTGTATCTGTTTCTGATTACTTAGTAAATGTAACTCTAGAGAATATAGGCAAAGAAAAGTTCAGTGTTGTGAAAGAGTCTGTCGGGGACATTGCATGTTTTGAGTCTTTGGATGAAGTTGCTTCTACTGTAAGGAGTGCGGAATATCAAAAGAATGTTATTCTTTTATTAGGAAGTATTTTAGCTAGTTTTGATATAAATGATTATTTGTTTAACTTGAGTAATGCAATGTTTAAAGATGATGTTTTAATTATTGGAAATGGAGTGAGAAGAGGAGATAGATTGGCTAATTTGGAAAACTATCAGCATTCTTATTTTAGTAAATGGTTTATGCCTTTGGTAAGGGAATTAGGATTTAAAGAAGATGAAGTTGAATATAATGCAAGATTAAATCATAAGAGGGTTGAAATGTTTTATAAGATTAAAGTTGATAAGGTGTTTGAGTGCTCTGGGAAGAAAATAGAATTTAAAAAAGGAGACGAGATTCTTGTTATGACTCTTTACAAATTCTTTGAACAAGAATTAAAAGATTTCTGTAAAATGTATTTCTCAGATGTTAAGATTCTAAAAGATCCAGAAGGCGAGTATGCTTTAGCTGTTTGTAAGAAATGATTTGAACTTTCTCTTTGACTCACTCTTGCTCGAGTACTCGCTACGGTGAGCAAAGATGATCCCGCTGAGATTTGAACTCAGGACCCCCGCCTTTCTTAACCTCCTATAAAGGAGCGAAATCATGCCTCTAATGAGACATGCTCTTATAAGAGCGGTGCTCTAACCAGGCTGAGCTACGGGATCATAGATAGAAGATTTGAGAAGTTATTTAAAGTTTCGTTTTTGTGTTTAAAGATGTTAATCGGACTTGTAGGAAGACCATCTTCGGGAAAGAGCACTTTCTTTAAAGCAGCAACGCTTATGGATGTTTTAATTGCAGATTATCCTTTTGCGACAATTAAGCCAAATCATGGGATTGGATTTGTTAAGATAAAAGATTTGGCTCCTGAATTTGATAAGATAAGTAATCCAAGAGATGGATATGTTAGAGATGGAGTTGATGAGAAAGGTAAAGAAATAAAGGGATATTGGAGATTTGTTCCTTTTGAATTAATGGATGTAGCTGGTTTAGTTGAAGGAGCAAGTGAAGGAAAAGGTCTTGGAAATGAGTTCTTGAATGATTTGAGTGCTGCGGATGCGTTTATTCATATTGTTGATATGTCTGGAGAAACAAATGGAGAAGGAAAACCTGCTGAAAATTATTATCCTGGAGAAGATATAAAAATTGTTGAAAAAGAGTTGGATTTATGGTACTCTGGGATTTTTAAAAAGGGATGGAAAACTTTTGCAAGAACAGTTGAAATGCAAAAAGGAAAATTATCGCAAGCAATTGCAAAGCAGTTTTCTGGATTAAAGGTAAATGAAGAACAGGTTAATAGGAGTTTATTGAGAAGTAAATTGGATGTTGAGCATCCAAGTAAATGGACAGAAGAAGAAATATTTGAATTTGCGAGAGCTTTGAGAAAAGAGACAAAGCCGATGGTTATTGCTGCAAATAAGATGGATAGACCCAAGGCGAAACAAAATTTGGAAAAAATTAAAAAAGAATTTGATTATGAAATCATAGGTTGTTTTGCAGAAGGAGAATTAGCTTTAAGAGAAGCAGATAAGCATGGTTTGATAGATTATGTTGCAGGAGATAATAATTTTAAGGTTCTAAAAGAATTGAGTGATAAGCAGAAGGTTGGTTTGGAGAGTATTAAAAAGATCTTAAAAGAAAACAATAGTACTGGTGTTCAAGAAACTCTTAATAAAATTGTTCTGGATATTTTGGGAATGGTTTGCATTTTTCCTGCTGGAGATAAATTAGCAGATAGCAAAGGAAATGTTCTTCCTGATTGTTATTTAATGTCTGCGGGAAGCACTGCCTTGGATTTTGCATTTAGATTGCATACAGATATAGGAAATGGATTTGTTAAAGCAATTGATGTTAGAACTAAGAAAGCTGTTGGGAAAGAGCATGAGCTTAAACATAGAGATGGGATAGAAATTATTACAAGATAAAATGAAAAGGAAATTTGTTTTAGTTGGAAATGGAAATGTTGGAAGGGCTTTGGATGATAAGGTGCTTAGAAGAGAAGATGAAATTGTGCTCTTTGATGGAAGAAGAGAAGATTGGAAAAAAGTTGAAGGAGCTGATTTAGCTTTTTTGGCTATTCCTACTCTTGATGATGGAAGAATTGCTTTTGATTATATAAAGGGTTTTTTGGATAGAGGGGTCCCTGTTGTTACATGTGAAAAAGGAGCTCTTTCCAATTATTTTGGAGATTTGAGAGATAATTTGGATAGAATTGGCTTTTCTGCTACTGTTGGAGGAGGAACGAGAATGCTTAAGTATATGACTGATTGTATTGGTGCTGGCTTTGAAGGAATACATTCTGTTTTGAATGGTAGTATTAATTATTTTCTTAGCGGAGTTTCTATGGGTAGAGATAGGAATGAGGTTTTTGCTACGGCAAGAAGACTTGGTTTTCTTGAACCTAATTCCGATGGTCTTTTGAGTAGTATAAATACAGAATCTTGCAGAGATGTTCCAATGAAGACTGCAATTTTAGCTAATCTTTCAGGACAATTTAACAGGATTATCTCAGCTAGGGAAATAAGACCAGAACCTATAAATGAATCTGAGCTTGATTTTTTAGTAGATAATGCAGATAATATTAGACATATAGTTTCTATAACTAGTGATATTGTTCAAGGAGATGTTGTTGGGGGCTTTAAATATTTTGTAGATGGGAGGTACCTTTCAGGAGGGTTTAGACGTTTGGACGAATATCCTATTTTCTCTGAATTGAGAGCAATGGGTCCTAGCAATGTTCTTGTTGTTTTTAGAGGAGAGGCAGGAACAGAGGGTAGTTATACAATTAGAGGAAATGGTGCGGGAGCTTTTGCTACGGCTTCTGCTATGTTGTTAGATGCTGATGAGTTGTTAAGATGATAATTAATGTTAAAGTAAAACCAAATTCAAAGAAAGAGGAGATAATTGATTTAGGGAATGGGAATCTTGAAGTTTATTTGAAGGAGAAAGCTGAAGATGGGAAAGCTAATTTGAAGCTGATTAAATTGTTGTCAAAGAAATTTAATGTTTCTTATAAACAAATAAGTATAAAAAATCCAACTTCTAGAAATAAATTGATTGAGATAAA
>CAZWLX010000039.1:0-6045 GCA_964634845.1 Candidatus Woesearchaeota archaeon
AGAATTTAGGGTTGAATGTTATTATTATGAATCAGAAAGAGCATGATAAAGTAATGGGGGTTGTCCAGGGTTTGAATCATTTTTCTAATTTAGTTCTGGCAAGGGCTTTAGATAAGTCCGGATTTGACTTAAATGAAGGAGATAAACTCGCAAGTCCTGCTTACTTGCTTAGAATTTATAGTGTTGGAAGATTGTTAAGCGCTGATGAAAATCTCTATATAGACATAGAAACAGAGAATCCTTATTCCAAGGAATTTGTTTCTTATTTTTTAGAGGCAAGTAATGAGATTTATCAGGCTATAGAAAAAAATGATAAAGATGCTCTTGAAAAGATATTTAAGGAGTCTAAGGAATACTTTTCTGGACTAATAGACAAATCTATGAAAATAACTGACAGACTGCTTAAAGGATTAAAAGATGAAAAATAAAATAGCAACACTAGGGCCTGAATATAGTTATAGCCATATAATAACTCTTGATAAGTTTCCAGATTCAGAAATTATCTTCTGCTCTACAATTGACGAGATATTCAAGAAAGTTGCTGAGGAAGAAGTAGATTTTGGAGTCTCTCCTTTTGAAAATATGATTCATGGACAGGTAAGAGAAGCTCTTACAGGATTAGTTAAAAATGATTTGAGAATTTCTAGAGCTATGGATTTAAAGGTGAGACATTGCCTTGCTTCAAAAAAACCTGAATTTAAGGAAGTAACTTCGCATCCGCAAGCTCTCGGGCAGTGTTCTGAGTTTTTAGAAGATCTTAAGGAAAAAGGGATTAAAGTCAAAGAAACTACAAGCACTTCCAGGGCGATGGAGATTGCTTCAACAGAAGAAGGAGTTGCGGCTATTGGAAGTTCTGCTGCAGCACAACACTTTGGACTGAAAATTCTTGAGAGCAACATCGGGAATAGCAAAGATAATGTAACAAGATTTATTGTTGTTTCAAATAATGAGAATAAAACAATTTCCGGCGAGAATGTCAGGACAAGTTTAATTTTAATTCCTGGAGAAGACAGAGCAGGTTTGTTATTTGCCATCTTGAGTCCTTTGGCTAAAGAAGGAATTAATTTAACAAGAATAGAGTCTATTCCCAGTGGAGATAAGCTTGGGAAATATAGGTTTTATATAGAGTTTGACGGAAGTTTTGGAGAAGACAGAGTAAAAAAGGCTTTAGACCAGCTTAGAAAAAATGTGGAAGTAGATTTTTTAGGAAGTTATAATATTGAGTAAGGACAGTTTATTTAACTTTTATTCTTGCTCTTAAGGCATCGTATTCTCTCTGAAGGTTTTCAGGAATGTGAATGCCTCTTTCTCTTAGAGCTTCATCAGGCAGTATTAATTCTACTGTGCTTTCTCTTCTTGTTTGGTCATCAATAATAGAATATTTTAATCCAATTTTATCAGCAATATTATCTGTCTGGAAAGGGTCGTAAGAATTTATCCAGTCTTGAGCTTTGTGTTTAAGTAATCTTCCAACAATAAGCGGTGGATGTTCTGAAGATGTTACAACAGAATATACTGGTCCTTGACCAGAAGGTTCAAATCTTCTTGCAACTGTTTCCCAAGGCGTTCCTACGAATTCTCTGCAATATCCTGCAAAATGGCTTTCACGAAATTTTTCTAAGTAGGTTCTTATTTTAGACAGGAGAGTTGTTACTGCAGCATATCTCCTATCTTGCGTCGGAGTTAAATGCGCTTCATTAACTTCTTTTTCATCTTGTCTTAGGACTTTAAATTGAGCTCTGTCTCTTTGATGGAGAATTGCTTTTATTAATTCTGGAGAATATATATTCGGATTTTGAAGAGCTAGAACGCTTGATTCGTATTGGCTAAGGCCTTTTAAATAATAGTTGAATACTATATCTGTCAGAGTTTGATATAATTCCAATTGTTGTTCGTTCATTTGTTCTACTGATGAAAAGAAGTTAAATGTGAATGGAAGGTTTGGTAATTCTTGTCTTGCTATTCTGTCTTTTGGAGCTAGTCCTGTCATGTTTGCTTCTTGAGACAGTCTTGTTATTCCATCCTGATAGATAGCTATCTCAGGAACAGCTAAATGAATTCCTATCACTGTGATATTTTTTCCTTTTCCTTCGTTAAATAAATTATCGTTTGTTCCTGTTCTTGCTCCTGGATAGCTGATATTGGCATCTCTATTAAAATCAGGGATAGGAAGGGTAAATTTATAGAGCCCTTTTCTTCCTTTTGACTTTACTTCTCCTATGAACATTCTACCATCGCGTTCTACACCTTGCAACGCTAATTTATGAGCTCGTCTATGTGCGGTTCTTCTTGCAAAATTTAATAAGTTTTTTGAATGTTCTCTTTCTAAGACGCCTGCTACAAAACTTCTTGAAACTACTTCTGGGTCTTCTTCATGTCTTCTTGCATAATCTTGCATTCTCGCTCTTATTTCTGCAGGACTTTCGAGCATTACCTGGGCTATAGCATAAGCAATAGGACTAACAAATATGTCTGGATGTGAAAGAGGCATACTTAGTCTAAGTCCATAATTTCTTGGCAAAATTTCTCCTGTTGAACGTTTTCTGTTTGTTGCCATATTTCAATTAGTCTAGAACAGACTTATATAGATTTCTGTGATAAAACATCACTAGATTTAAATAAAACCTCGTCTTGTTAAGTAAATGGGTCTTTTTAGCAGAAAGGGAGATTTTGTGGATCTTACAGATATGCAAAAGAGAGGGCTTCTTAAAGAACAGGTAAAAAATTTTGAAACAGATTCCGAAGGTGTTGTTGATTTATCTTCATCAAATTCTAGTATTGTGGGAAGTTCAAATAGCGAGGATAGTCTTGGATTAGGATTTTTAAGTGGTCTTGCAAGTGCGGGTTCTAAGCCAGTAGAGAATTCTGATAGTGAGACAGGAAAATATACGAATAGATTAAGAATTGCAAGAGCAAATGTTACAGATATAAGCAGTTTAAAGATTAAAGTAGATGATATTGAATATAAGTTAGAAAGGTTTTTAGAGAGACTTGAGAAAATGGAAGACAAAATAAGAGGTAGCATCTGAAGGTTTAAAGAACAGGAATCCTAAAGATGAGGACATCTTGGGAACTTCAGCAAAGCTGAAGTATTCTTACTACCATTCAGCTTTTACAATCTGAAGGTTTAAATAACTCTTCCTATTTATTTAAATATGGCTAAGAAAAGAGACGGAGAAGCAAAGGATTTTTCAGACGAGATTCATGCTTATGCTTTGAAAAACTCTTTAGAATTTGGAAAGACTTCTATAGACAGAGTTTTACCTAAATTGTTTCAACATGGTCTTAGCAAGAAAGATGTTGGAGCTGTTGTACCAAAGATAAAGGAGATTGTTGATAAGATTAATAAGTGGAGTGAGAAAGAGAGAAAAATGCAGTATGGGAGATATGGCGGTTTAGTTCTTGAAAGAGATAAAAGCGAGGATTCTGGTTTAGCGCAGATACCAAATATTAGACCTGGGACAAAATTTAGAATAGCTCCTTTTCCTTCTGGAGCTTTGCATTTAGGAAATGCCAAGACATTTTTGTTGAATGCACTTTATGCAGAGAGATATGGAGGAAAACTTATTCTTGTCATAGACGATACTATTGGCAGTGAGAAAAAACCAATTGAAAAAGAAGCTTACGAATTAATTAAAGACGGTTTGAAATATTTAAAGATAGATTATGAAAAAAAGATAATTTATAAGAGTGATAGATTAAGCCTTTATTATCAGTATGCTAAGAAATTAATTGAGAAAGACAAGGCTTATGTTTGCTATTGTTCCCAATCTGAATTCCAAAAATTAAAAGAACAGAGAAAAGAGTGCGGATGCAGAAATCTTCCTAAAGATGTCCAATTGCTAAGATGGAAAGAATTTTTTACAATTGAAGAAGGGCACGCAGTTTTGAGATTAAAAACAGATATGAATCATTCTAATCCTGCTTTTCGCGACCGTGTTCTTTTCAAAATCAGCGATAGAGAGCATCCGAGAGTTAAAAAGAAATATAGAGTTTGGCCTACTTTAGAAATGTCCTGGGCAATAGACGACCATGAACTTGGAATTACCCATATTATCAGAGGCAATGAATTAATGATAGAAACAGAAGTTGAGAACTATATTTGGGATATTTTTGGGTGGAAACATGTTGAAGTTATTCATACTGGAATTGTTAATATAGAAGGAGCAGGAGCTAAAATATCAAAGTCAAAAGCAAGAGATGAAGTTTTGTCGGGAAGATTTACAGGATGGGATGACCCAAGGACGTGGAGTATTCAGAGTTTAGAAAGGAGAGGTATTTCTGCTGAAGCAATAAGACAATTTGTCAGAGAAATCGGGTTAAACAAGCAAAATATTACAATTCCAATTGAGAATTTGTATGCAATTAATAGGAGAATGCTTGATTCTGATGCAGACCGATATTTCTTTGTTGCAAATCCAAAAGAGATAAAAGTAAATGAAATTCCTAAAGAATTAAGAGAAGTAGAGGTTTTAGTTCATCCTGAGAAGGTTTTTACTAGGAAATTAAAGACAAGTAAAAACATTTATGTTTCTCTAGAAGACTTTGAAAAGTTGAAAGGCAAGGAAGTAAGACTTTTGCATTTAGTTAATTTAAACCTTAAGGAAGAAAGTAAAGTTACAGATATTGAGAATAAAGATATTCCGAGGATTCAGTGGGTTTCTGATTTGGAGAAGATAAAGACAAGAATATTAATGCCGAATGGGGAATGGATTTCTGGATTTGCTGATTCTGGAATTAAGAAATTGAAAGTCGGAGATATTATACAATTTGAAAGGTTTGGCTTTGTAAGATATGATGGAAGCAAACAAGGAATTAAAGAATTTTGGTTTGCGCATAGGTGATTATAAAATTAGAAACTTTTAAATAGCTTCGTATATACGGTATATACATGGCGGAAATAGAGAGCAAATTGCAGAAATGGGGAAATTCATTTGGAGTGGTTATACCTAAGAAAGTTGTAGCTGAGAATAAACTCAAAGAAGGAGATGAAATTGAAATTATTGTTAATAAGAAAGAGAAAAGAAACATTTTGAGAGAAAGTTTCGGAACTGTCAAATTTAAAAAATCTACTGAACAAATGATGAAAGAAACGGACGAGGAACTGTATGACATCTAGGTATCTTTTTGACACCTATGCAATAATAGAAATTTTGAAGGGGAATCCAAATTTTTCTATTTATACTGACCAAGAAATTGTTATAAATAACTTTATTTTTGCCGAACTTTGTTATAATTTATTTCGTGTGAAAGAACCTAAATCTAAAGAGCATACTAAAAATTATTCTAAATTTATACAAAGTGTTAAACCCGAATGGATAGAAGAAGCTATGGAGTTTAGACTAAAATGGAAAGACAGAAAAGTTTCTATTACTGATTGTGTTGGATATGTTATGGCAAAGAAATTGGGAATAAAATTTCTAACAGGAGATAAAGAGTTTGAAGATTTGGATAATGTGGAGTTTGTTAGATGAAAAGGGTTGAATAGTATAAAAACTAAATCTTTGACATAATAGTAATTTCTTAATAGTAGTTACAAATGAAAAGATTTAAATACCGATAATTTCATTGAAAAATATGACGAACAGAAATTTAGATAGCATAACCCTAGAACGACTTGATGAACTCGTATCTGGATTATCTATAGGTTTCGGAAAAGACCAAGAAGGAATTGAAGAGCTATTAGGAAGTATTGGTTATCAAATGTCTAGAGGATATGAAGATGGAAACATTTTCGTTGATTTGGATATAAATGATTTTCTAAAAGATCTTTCTCATCTTGCTATGAGAGCCAAAAATCCCGTGTCATTCTTAAGAGCCTTTGATAAGTTTTATGATGCTTTGTCTGAAAATATGTCTGTACCTGAGCAAAAACAAAGATTGGGAAGGGTTTTCACTGAATTAGATGGACCAATGGTTAGTACATATGGAGTTATAATTCCTAGTTATCAAAGAATAAACCTTGAAACAGAAAAATTAATTGATTTATTCTCTAGATATTCTAATCCTTCTTTCAAAGAGCAAGATTCTTCGGTAGTTCACTCT
>CAZWLX010000040.1:0-5981 GCA_964634845.1 Candidatus Woesearchaeota archaeon
AAAATCTTTTTCTACCCTGCATTAAGCCCCTTGTAATTGATGTGAAAAATGCAGCAAATATCATCAAGCCTGTTAAAGCTAACAGAGAGTAAGGCAAGTTTAATTTTTTAGACAAGACCAAAGAAATAATTAAGAAAATTATAAATAATAAAATTGAGAGGAAACTTGCTTTTTTTAGAGATCTCTTTAAAAGGTTTTTTAGTTTTCCAGAGTTAGATTCTTTTGCAGAATATTTGCTTATTATTGTCGGTATGGACTCTGAGAATATCCCTAAGATATATATTATTGAGAATAAAGCTGCTAAAGCTCCATAATCTGCAATAGGAAGAAGCCTCACCATTGAGAATTGGAAAAAGAAATTGAGCAGATTAAATATGTTAAAGGTTACTAATAAGACTATACTCCCGCCTATAAGTTTTTTATGCAATTTCATTTTATTAGAATATTCCTTTCCTAAATATTAAAAAGCCAACTAAAATAACTACTGCCTGAAATATCCAAATAGTGTAAACCACTTTTTTCTCTGTTGGCATGATTCCTATTTTTTCTAATAAATATATTGAGAGATGTTCTAGACCATAAACTTTATCATATCTTAGTCTTAGAGAACCGTCTTCTTGAGGCTTTCCAAAACTTTGCTTTATTAATCCTCCTCTTAATTTTAAGGCAGTTTCGATAATATAAGGTGTAAAGAAAAAGAAAGCCACTCTTTCAAAATCTCCTAAAATAGATAAAATAGCGATTAATCCTCCTATTGAGTATGTCAAAGAATCGCCTGGAAATACTTTTGCAGGATAGAAGTTATAAACAAGAAATGCAAAGAGCGCGGCAACCATGCAAAGAGAAATAACAGTTATCCATGAATTGCCTGTGAAAAACCCAACAACTCCTACTGCAGATAGGATTAAAATTCCTTGTCCTGCCTCTAAGCCGTTAAAACCTGCCAAAAAGTTGTAAGTTACTGCTGCGCCGGTGATTGCTATTGGGACTATTACCAATGCGTAAGAAATTCCAAAATCAACTGTTCCGATGAAAGGCAAAGTTACTATTGATTTTCCTGCGTTAATTGCCATTAGAGGTATAGCCGATAGAATTACTAAAAATAATCTTGTTCTTCTTCTTAGTCCTCCATGCTGCCAGCCAAAAAGATCGTCTATTAATCCAATTCCTGCCAAGAACATTATTATAGAAAGAGTTACAAAAATCTCTATAAGAAAAGAATTTGCAGATCTTAAAATAAAAACCCTATAGGCTACAAATAATAGTAATCCTAGCGAGAATCCGAGAACAGCTATCAGACCTCCTGAACCTGCTACCTTGTTTTGCGAATATTTATTCATGTCTGGCCATAAAAGACCTATTTGGTTTGCTTTCTTAATCCATTTTGGCAAGACAAATAAAGTTACGAGAAAACTTAGAATTGCGGGCAATAGTAACAAGTAGTCTGTCATGTTGTCTGGAGCTCCTGTGGATAAATAGTATCTAAAAATTCTTTCTTAAACTGGATATTTGAAGGATAACTTATTTCCCATATTTTTATTGGACCTCTTAAACCCTGGAAGTAAATAATATCAAAATTGAAATCAGGTCTTTGATTTTTTATCTGCTGAACTATGAAATCGTCCTGAGAGTGGGCAAGTCTAAAGTTTGGATTGTTTTCATTGTATAAATAAAGTCTTGCTAGTTGTGATTTAACAGTCCTCTTGGACAAGTAAAGTAATGCTCCATCTTCCTCTACCTGGAAGCTTTGTGCTGTGGGATTTATTCTTGGGAAGATGTAAATTCCTGATTCTAAGCCTGATCCAAAGTCATGCAGTTCTGAATCAAATGCATATCTTAGAGGCAAAGTTATCTGTTGCGATTGATAAACAAATATAGCGCTCGGTTGCAAAAGTTTTCCAGACCTATCTCTCTCAACTAAGACAGCTCCAACTCCTGTTTTTCCCCCTGGCAAGAATATTTCTTCTCCGTCTTGCTTATGAATTATATCCTCGTCTGTAGAAAATCCCCCTGGATAGACATAAACTATTGAATCTTTTGATTCTCTGGTAGCCTGATTATTTTTTACAAGAGCAGGCATGAAACTAGCCCTATCAAAGTTTTTATCACTTCCTATAGAAGAAAAGGCCCCATATTTCCCAATATCTGTTGAGTCTATTAAAAAGTGTGTTGTATTATGCGCATATAAGAATTCTAAAGCCAACTGGTTGTCTGCTCCTGTAAGAGCGTGACGCCCCATAAAATAATTCCAGTATCCAACTGCATTTCCTCCGTCTAAGACTGTTGCTCTTTCTCCAATAGATTGAACCCAATACCCATAATCCCACCAATGGCCAAAGACCGAGTTTTTATCAGTGTTTTCTCTTACCCAGGACATTGCATATTGCCACTGCTGATTATAAACTGAAAGCCCGAAGTTTGATGCTTCTGAATCAACAATTTTATAATTTTGATATCCTGCAAATACTGCAGATACTATAAAGACTGCTGCGATTATTGTCGCGACTATTTTTAAATTAGGAGATGTGATTTTTCTTGCATCAGAGTAAAATTGGACTATAAAATATGAAGCAATGATAGATGCAGGCGGAACAAGCATCATTATTAATCTAACAGCTCCTCTTGCAGAGATAATTGTCAAAAAGAAAAATGTAAATACTAAAATAAAGGAGAAGTCTATTCTATTTAATTCTGATTCAACCCCTTTCTTATGATACTTGTAATAGTAAAATGCAGAGCATCCTATTAAAGCTATAAATCCTATCGCATAAAGAAAAAGACTGGCCATATTGGTTCCGTTTAAAGATGAACCAGGAGCATATCTGCTGAAAACTATTGCTATCAAGAAAATCGTGTAAGAGCCTGTTAGAATTAATCTTTCTTTTTTATCAAATAAGTAAACCATTTTGTAGAAGAGATAGATAGACCCTATAAAGAACAACCAGAAGACTATTGGAATTCCGTTAAATGCTGGACCGAAGTTTGATGCCCATTCTGTGAAGAAAGGCTGCCTATTTTCTGCAACAGTTACTGCAAACCTATTTGTTGTTGGAGTTACTAAAGTGTTTTTGATCCCAACTATTTTGTCTATAAAGAATAATGGTTTAATCAAGACAGAAGTGACTAATACTCCTAAAATTCCTGTAACAATTAATGAAATTATTTGCTTTGGTATTTTTGAGAGAAATCCATGAGAGAACCTATTGCCAATTTTTGTTTTAAATAAACCAATATGGACCAGAATTGCTACAAATGGCAATAAGGCGATAGCCTGGTTTGTAGAAGATAATAAAGAAGTTAATGGATATCTTGTTGAGAAAAAAGACATGATTATAGATGCAGAGAAAAGCCAGATTCCGTAAAGATAAAACTCTTTTCTTTCTACTTTTCCTAATATAAATGCTATTAACATCGCTAATCCGATTGTTATAAATATGAAAACAAAACCTCCCCAAACTAAAGCCATTGCTGCTGTTGAAATTCCGGCTAGTAGCGCAAGAAAGTAAGATATCTTGGGTTTTTCAGACTGCCAAGATGAAAGGAAAAAGTAAAATGCTAAGAACATAAAAAAGAAAGCTGCGGATTCTTTTTCAGGTATTCCTGCAATTGTTCTAGGAAGTAATGCCGGGAGAACTGTAAAGAAAAATGAAGAAGCTAATGCAATAATGCTGGCCTTATTAACTCCGAGTTTTTTAATGAATATTTTTCTTACAAGAAAGAAAAAAGCAGGCACTGTTAATGCAAACATGAATACTGGAAATATTGCCGCTGATTGGACTACTGATTCTGAACCAAACCAAGTTGCGATATTATGAAACCATGCAATTAAATACGGATGTAAAATAAGCTCTCTTTTTATGTCAAACCCGATTGGAACATAACGCATCGGGTCTACTGCGAATAATGAGCCGTTTTCAACAATGTATTTCGCCCAGCGTGTGAAAAGCCATGGGTCTAAATCAGGACCTAATGCCCAAGAGCTGTTTGTGACATCTCTTAACAAAGGAAGGTTTGCAGTCCTTATTTTTACCGAGATGTAGACTATTACAGCTAAGATTGCATAAAAAATCCAGGAAGTTTTTACTCTTGCAAAGGTTAGGATTTGCTCTTTTCTCTTATCTATTAATTCTTGGTCTTCCATTTTAATTTAAGATAAATTTTAGAAACCTAGGGCTTATTTAAGCATTTGGTTTGAAGGTTGTCTAAAGGGACATAAATCCTTAAATAGAGTAGAGATAACAAAAAAACATGCCAATCAATGTTATGGTGAATGGTCTGCCGGGAAACATGGCAACACTTATTGCAAAGAAAATTCTTCGTGAAGAATGTCTTGGTCTTTATCTTGTTCCTTACAGCTTTGTCGGTCCAGAGATCCCAACAGGAGGTGTTATTGTTGAAGAGAATGGGAAGAGTAAGAACATAACATTTATCAGACCAGTAGCAAGAGACAGCCATGCCCCTGTTATGAAAGATAGATATGACGAAGAGCCTCGTAAATTAATTAGTGTTGATTTTACTGTTCCTGAAGCTGTAAACGCAAATGCGGATTTTTATTGTCGACATGGATTGCCTTTTGTTATGGGAACAACTGGAGGAGATAGGAAAGCTTTAGAACAAAGAGTTAGAGATTCTGGCATTTCAGCTGTAGTTGCTCCAAACATGGCAATGCCAATTGTTGCCTTCCAGAGATTTATGGATGGGTTTTCTCATAAATATGCGGGATTAGTTAAAGGAGGATGTGAATTAAGAATTGTTGAAAGTCATCAACAAGGAAAGAAAGATACGAGTGGGACTGCAAGAGCCATGGTTGGATATTTCAATAAATTGGGAATTCAATTTACAGAAGAACAAATAGAAAAGATAAGAAATCCTGATGAGCAAAGAAGAATTGGAGTTCCTGAAGAACATCTTAACGGACATGGCTGGCATAGTTATACCTTACAAGTTCGTTCATCTGATGGGCAGGCTTTCCTTAGATTATTAAGAGACAGAACAAGAAACTCACTTATGAATCCTGTTTTTGACCTTTATGAAGTTAGAGATAATACAGCATCGCTGGAAATTTTATCTCCTAGCAGAGATGTTTACTTTAGAGTTGACCATGATAATGTTGGAAAGTTAATAATAGAGCACAACATTAATGGAAGAGAGGTTTATGTTAATGGAGCAATTGCAGCAATAAGATTTTTAGATGAAAGATTAAGAGAAGGTTCTACTGGACAGGTTTACAGCATGATTGATGTTTTAGAAGATTTGGAAAGAGCTGCTTAATCCTAGAAAAATATAGGAGTGACAAAAACTTCTAACAATGCTCCTAAAAATAAAACTACTACTGCTAAAATTATCAGGTTTAGAGAATCTTGCAAAACATGCCAGAAATTATCTGTTCCTAACTCGTGTCTTATTACTGCTACAGAAACAAGACCTCCTGCAAGAGCAACTATGAAATATGAAGCTATTTCTGGAATTCCATGAATCATGAATCTCAATAAACCAATTGGCAGAGCGGTTAGCTGGGAGTTTGTGAATATTCCTACAGCTGCCGCTATAACTGATGCATTCCAAGCGAGAATAAAGATAACCCCTGCTCCAAAAATCAGAGAAAAAAGAAGTGTGAAGAGAAGAACATACATGTTATTTGTAAATATTAAAAAGAATCTTTCCTTACTTGTCAAGAACCCTGAAGCAGATGTGCTGTCTTTTATCCCGTATTGTTTAACACATTCTGTGAATGTTGCTGGGCGGTTTATTAAACAATATGTCTCTATTTGTGCCTGAAAACTTTCTGTTGTTGGCAGAACAGCATACCAAAAAGAGAAAGCAACTACAAAACCAAGAAAAAGCCACATGAAAGCATAAATTGCTTTTTTGTGTTCTGCAAGCAAAGCCCAGGTCCCAAGATTCTGAGCTATCTTTTTCTCTTCCAGTTTAATAGTATAGTAAATAAAGATAATAATGTTTGGTGGACTTTTATTTTTGGT
>CAZWLX010000041.1:0-5908 GCA_964634845.1 Candidatus Woesearchaeota archaeon
CGGAAAACATCTGAACTTCTGCTTGTTTTCTGTCTGCATCTGTCCATCCTCTTTTTATTCCTGTTGGTTCTACTAAAGGGCCGTGGCAAGTTAAGTCAACTCCTGTGAGTTTTTTCAATCTGTTTATTTCCTGAAATTGCTGCTTTGGTATATTGTCTATATTTTCCATAGCCTGCTGACCGAGAGCAACTCCTGAAACCTCTATAACTTTTGTACCAACACTTATCTTTTGAGAAACAGCTTGTAATTGATTAGATGTTTGAGGATTGGACGGGAATCCAAACGCTCCTGCAGAATAACTTTGACCTTCTGCTCCTAATTTTAGAGCATACTCGCTGCTGTAATCAGGGCTTAAGCCATAATCTGCTCCTGCGTAAAAAGCGTGAGAGCCTTTTTCAGAATAATCTCTCTCTTCCATGTTCTTTAATATACGAGAGTTTATATAAAGCTAACTATCTGTCCCATGCATCTTTTCTTCTTCTACCTTCTTCAGGACGGCCTTGATCTTCGTATTGTTGTGTTGCCTGTCTTGCTTCTTCCTGCCTTTCCAATGCTCTTTGTCTCATTAGTGATCTTTCTGCATCTAAGCTGTTTGCATTATTCTCAGGAAGAGCTGATCTTTGAGTTCCTCTTGACATTGCAAAATCTCTTCCTATTCCTCTTGTTCTTAGAGCTGCTGAAGACTCTGATGAAGAATCATAATATTGTCCTGATGAACCTGCAAGATTTCTTCCTGCTTCATATAACTCTAAGCCTGATTGTTCTTGCTGATTGGTTTGTGCTCCTTGAGGAATTTCTTCTTCAAGATTTACAGAGGCTTGGGAAATTTGAGGACCTTGTCTTGTTCTTGGGATTCTTGGTTCTGGGGATTCTGATAGAATAAAGTTCTGAAATTCATGAGATTCTTCTTGTTCTATATCTTCTTCTAACTCTGACTCATCTCTTGGAGCGCTTAGTTCTTTTATTTTTGAGGGAATTTTTCTTAATTCCTTGATTTTCTTTATTTTTGTCATATATTTAGAGGTATTCGTTATATTAAAATTTTACTACTTTTGAGAATTACATTAATGTAGGAGGTAGTGCAGGCATGTTTAATGACTTCTTAAATTCTCTAAACATCATCCTTGTCATCCATCTTGACTGCATTAGTGCGAGGTTTCTTACCCCTCTTTCCTCAAAAGTGTCCTGGAATGCTTTTTCCTTGTTTTTTTGAGAAGTTGATTTGCCTTTTCTTAGAGAGAAAATGCCTGAAAATAATGCGGAGAATGGATTTACATCTTCTTCGTTTTTCATTTTCTCTTTCTTCTCGCTTTTTTTTGGTTCATCGCTTAGAAACTCGTCTATGTCGTCCTGAACTCTTGCAAGACTTTCTGTTGTAGCCCCTCCAATTATTTTGTACATATCTCCTATATCGTCTTTTTCAATTTCTTTTTTAAAGAGAGCATACTCATCTTCTCTCAAAGCGCAGCTTGTGAATTTTATTTCTGTTCTTCCTCTGAACGTGTATCCTCCCTGCTGATTGCTAGCTCCTGGAGATGTTCTGAAGTAAAATTCCAATATCCCAAGCATTAGAAAATTTCTTAATTTTAGGTATTTGAAATGTTCTGGGAGCTCTCCATTCCAAATGTCATCGTCAATACCGTATTTTGATTTTGCTACAAGCGTTAATTCAAACAGTGCTGTGTTGAATGCAGTTACTAATGCCGAATTTTCAGAAGCGTTTTGTTCTAGTTTTTTCGCTGCTTTTAAATAGGGTTTTACCCATCTTGAATAAAGTTTTAATGTGTTTACTTGGCTTCTTAAATATAGCTTTTCTATCTCATATCTTTTTCTTAGTTGTGCTTCTGATTCATCAATCCATCTGAAAAACTCCGGGATTCTTTGCTCTATTATTCTTTTTACTCTGTCGTTTAAATCAAGATTTTTGACATCGTCTAAAGAGTTAGCAGCCATAAACGCATCTATGACTGTTACATAATCATATTGCGCTGCTAATTGTTTTAATGCAGATGTCCCTCTTTTTGCTAGGTCAACATTATCCATCCAATTTTGTTTTAAGGAGAGTGTTGCCGCATGTTTTATTTTTTCATCTGGAGAATGATAATCATCGTATTGCACTAATTTTAGCTTGAATTCTTTTAAGTCGTAAACAAGGTTTAAGATAGACCTTAGGACTGCGTTAGATGTTTCTAATAATTTTGTTGCTTCTTGCTGCATTCTGCTCGCTCTTCCCTGCATCTCCACAAAATGACCTGATGCTGCTGCAGATACAAAGTTATCTGTGAGTTTTTCAGAAGCTCCGTATTTCATGCTTATATAGTCAATTAGCCAGAAATAAAGAGGCTCTAGGTTTTGGGAGAACATATCATACTTTAGAAAGTGTTGCTCTATAGGGTTGTTTATTCCTCCTTCTTGAAAAGCTCCTGTTGCGAATTGTTCTCTTCTGACATCCATGTATTCTGATGGAACAAGCTTTGCTTTTTCAGCTGCAGCTAGATAGCCTTTTTCTTTTGCTATTTTTTTAACTTCATCTCTAAGCAATGGCTGACAAAATATGTCTGGAACTATTGCCGCAATTAGATTTTTCGGGTCAACTGCCATGTTCTCTTTTTATAATCTATTATTTATAGAAGATGGGTTATATAAATTTAATTGGGGAAAAATTTATATAGCTTGTTTTTAGAAAATATGGATATGAGACGAAAAAAGAACTACAGAAGTCAAAACAAGGTAGTTGATACTGTGTCTCGTGCTTATAACTCCCTGGCTTGATGATTCTATAGTGAAAGACTTAAATCTTTCCCTAACACCAAGAACTTACTAGTTCTTGGGCGCCATCAAGAATGTAATTGTCAACATTCTTGAGGTAAGTCAACGACAAAATGAGGAATTACTAAAGTCGTTGACTATACATAGGTTTTATATACGATAAAATACTCTTTGCTTAAGGAGGTTATAATTTATCATCAATGTCTTCGTTATTGTTTACAGAATCATTGTCTATGTTTAAATCATCGAGGCTTTCAGCTGTGTTATTTAACGGTTTATATACAGGGCTTGTTGATTTGCTCTCTGCTTCCTCTCCAGGCATGAGATTGTAAGGATTTTGGAGTTTAAAAGCATTTGACAAGGCTTAAAAAAGGCTGAAAATGGCGAGATTTGGCTTGTGAGGAGAAAGGAGCAAAAAAATGAAAACAAATAAAGATAAAGAAAGAAAAGTTGATTTTAGAAGGAATCTAAAGATTTATTGGGAAATAGTTTCGCCTTATAAATGGGCTTATTTATTTGTAATTTTAATGGTTTTGATTTTTGAAGGGCTTCATGTTTCAGAGAAATATCTTTTTAAGGTAATTATTGATAATGGAACAGATTTCTCAAACGGTGCACTTGAATCAAAGGCATTAATCAGCATATTTTTAATTGTTGCGGGAATTTTTATAGTAATTTCTTTTGTTAAGGCTGCTACTAATTGGCTAAAGATTCATGCTTCAAATATATTTGAGGGAAGTATGCTTTATGATTTGAAGAGAAGATACTTCAATCATATCATTCATTTAAGCCATAGGTTCCATGTTAGTCATAAGACAGGGAGTTTGATAAGCAGATTAACAAGAGGCTCTAGGGGAGTAGAAGGAATAACAGACTTTATTATATTTGATGTTGCTCCATTAGTGCTGCAGTTTCTTATAGTCGCTATAACTTTCTTTTATTTAGATGTAACAAGCATGGTTGTTTTGTCTGTTACTATCTTTGCATTTATTGGATACTCTATTTATATGAGCTTTGCACAACAGAAAACAAATTTAATTGCTAATTCAGCAGAAGACAGGGAAAAAGCGAATATAGCAGATGTATTTATGAATATTGACTCAATAAAGTATTATGGCAAGGAGAATTTTATTAAAAATAGATTTGCAAAAATCTCTGATAATACAAGAAATTGGTTTGTTAAGTTATGGCACTATGGAAGATGGTTTAACTTTGGACAAAGTCTGGTTTTAGCGTTTGGAACTTTTTTCTTGTTTTATTTCCCATTATTGAAATTTATAGACGGGAGAATAACTATAGGAACTATTGCCTTTATTTATACTGCTTATCTGGGTTTAATTGGACCATTATTTGGATTTGTTCACAGTATAAGAAGATTGTATATGCATGTTGCCGATGTTCAAGATTTGTTTGATTATGAGAAATTTAAGAATGATATTGAAGATAGAAAAAACGCTGGAAAATTAAGAGTTAAAGAAGGAAAGATTAATTTTGATAACATCTCGTTTAAATATTATGATAGGAAAGTGATAAATAATGTTTCCTTGAAAATAAACGCTGGAGAGAAGATAGCTTTAGTTGGACATTCTGGAAGCGGGAAGACAACTCTTGTTAAGCTACTTTACAGACTTTACGATGTTGATTCTGGAGCGGTAAAAATAGACGGGGAAGATATCAGGGATGTTCAGCAAGAGAGTTTGAGGGGAGAGTTAAGTATTGTTCCTCAAGAAGCCATATTGTTTGACGATACGATTTATGAGAATATTAGATTTTCAAATCCAAGAGCAACTAAGCAAGAGATCTTAAAAGCGATGAAATTTGCGCAATTAGATAAATTTGTGAATCTTCTGCCAAGAAGAGAGAACACAATTGTTGGAGAGCGAGGTGTGAAATTATCTGGAGGAGAGAAACAAAGAGTTTCAATAGCGAGAGCTATTTTAGCAAATAAAAAGATACTTGTCTTAGATGAAGCTACTTCTGCTTTAGACAGCAAAACAGAGTACGAAATACAAAAAGCACTCAAAGAATTAATGAAAGGAAGAACAAGTATTATTATTGCTCATAGATTAAGCACAATAATGCATGCTGATAAAATTGTTGTAATGGATAAGGGAAAGATTGTTCAGTCTGGAAAGCATAGTGAACTAATTAAGAAGTCTGGGGTTTATAGGGAGCTTTGGAATTTGCAGAAGGGCGGATATATTGAGGAATGAAGATAGAAGAAAATTTAAATAAGGTGTTTATCCTTGATTTTCCATGAATCTTGACGAGATTAGAAAGAGAATAGATGAAATTGATTCTGGTATTTTAGATCTTGTTGCACAGAGAATGCAACTTGCAAAACCGATTGCAGAGTATAAAAATAAGGGTGGAATGCAATTAGAAGATAAAACAAGAGAAAGAGAGATAATTAAGAAAAGGATTGAAAAGTATGTCCAAGAAGGTCTCGGAGGAGAGAATTTTATTGAGGATTTATTTGAACTTTTGTTTAAAGAAAGCAAAAGACTTCAGAAGAAAAGAATTGAGGAATTAAAGAAAGAATATAAGAAAAAAAAAAAGAAAAATGAAAATGTGGGTTTTAAAGTGAATAGAAAATGTGAATTTTGTAGGAAAGAAAATAAAACTATGAAAAGTGAATTTTGCGATTGGAATTGTTATCAAAAATGGAGATACAATAATTTACCTTCTGTAAAGAAAAAACAGATAGAAAATCAGAAAGTGTATTATAAAAAAAGATACTTGGAAGATGCTGAATTTAGAAGAAAACAAAAAGAATACTCGAGAAATTGGCAGAAAAAAAATCCTGAAAGAGTCAGAGAAATAGCAAGAAAAAGTGCAAAGAAGAGATATTATGAGAAAAATGAAGATTCCTGAAACAATAAGTATAATTGGCGGAACAGGGAAAATTGGGCAGATGTTTTCAGCTGCTTTTTCTAGTAGAGGATATAAAGTTTTAATCGCAGGCAGAAATACAGATATCGGCATTGAAGAAGCTGCTTCTAAAGGAGATATTGTTATTATTAGTGTTCCGATTAGAAATACAATGGAAGTTATTAAAAGAATTGGAAAACTTCTTAAAAAGGATGCTATGCTAACTGATTTTACTTCTGTAAAGGAAATGCCTTGTTCTTGTATGAAA
>CAZWLX010000042.1:0-5859 GCA_964634845.1 Candidatus Woesearchaeota archaeon
GAATAATAAGAAATTCAGGACTAAATACAAGACAATTTAACTGCCCAGACTTCTTTAATAATAAAAAACAATTAAGCAAGGAAGTTTTCAAAGCGAGAATTTTAGATAAAATAAATAATCAGGAACTAAAAAGAAGATTAGAATTATTTTACTTATCAAACTTAATTGCGGTAAAAATATCTAAAATTGAGTCTGTTGGAATAACCAAAACAATAGATATAGAAACCAAAAACCATAATTTTATAGCAAATGGACTTATAGTGCACAATTCCTCTCAGCGTTTTCATCGTTTAACAGAAGGATTAGCAAAAGAATTCTTCAGAAGAGTTGCAGAAGCAATGAAAGAAGAATTATTTAATCTTCCAAAGTTAAAAGGAATTTTAGTCGGTGGCCCTATTCCAACAAAAGAAGAATTCTTAGTTGAAGGCCAATTAGTTACGAAATTAAAAGAGAAAGTAATCTCAATCAAAGACCTTGGATACGTAGACGAGCATGGACTTGAATTATTGGTAGAAGCCTCTCAAGAGGACATTGCCCAACAGGAACTAATAAAAGAAAAAAAGATCTTGGAAAAATTCTTCAATACTCTTGGTAAAACTCCTGAAAAAGCTGCATATGGCATAGAAAAAGTATCTCTTGCCCTTGAAAGAGGAGCTGTCGAAATTCTTCTTTTAACAAAAAAGTTTATTAAAACCGAAGTTGACTTAACAAAATCTCTTGAACAAAGAGCCAAATCAATAGGTTCTGAGGTTGCAATAATCTCTGATGAAGAAAACCAAGATGCCGTACAATTTCAAAACCTCACAAAAGGAATAGGCGCTATCTTAAGATTTCAGATAGAATAATAAAAATCTTCCTATTCACTCCAAGATTCCAAATAGAATAACCCCTCTCCAATAGCACTACAACTCCATATACTCCTTCCGAAGACAATAAACCATATAAATCCATCAAATTTCCAATCAACATGGACAGAAAGAGACAAGAAGAGTTGATAATAGAATCAAAAAACTTCTTTAATGCTTACAAAAAAGAAATAGGGGAATCAATAAGAGAAGGAAACAATGTAGTTCACCTGCAATTTCCAAGATTGGCAGAATTCTCCCCGATGCTCTCAGAAAGCATATTAGAATTCCCAGAGGAAACAATTGCGATATTAGAAACAGCTTTGGAAGAATCAGGGCTTGTAAAATCCCCAAGAATAAGATTAGAAGACCTTCCTCAAACAACTCAAACAAAAATTAGAGATATTAGGGCAAAACACTTGGACCAGGTTCTTTGGGTAGAAGGAATAGTTCGTCAGGCATCAGAAGTTCGCCCTCAAGTGGCAAATGCCAAATTTGAATGTCCTAATTGTGGTGCAATTCTCTCGGTATTGCAAGTGGATAGAAAATTTCGTGAACCTTCAAGATGCTCATGCCAATGGAAAGGTCCGTTCAAAACACTATCAAAAGAAATGGTCGATGTTCAACGCCTGGTAATAGAAGAATCTCCAGATAGTCTTGAAGGAGGTCAACAGCCAAGAAGAATCAACATCTTTCTAAAAGAAGACCTTGTTGATCCAAAAATGGAAGAGCGTACAACCCCTGGAAGCAGAATCAAATCTTATGGAGTCCTAAAAGAAGTTCCAGTTCCATTACCAACAGGAATCTCCACAAGATTTGACATAGCAGTAGAAGCAAATAATATCATTCCCCTGGAAGAATCTTTTGAAGACTTAAACATCTCTGAAGAAGATATAAAACAAATTTTAGAATTGGCAGCAGACCCTAATGTATTCAAAAGGCTGGCAAAAAGTATCTCCCCCAGCGTTTATGGATTTGATCAAATTAAAGAAGCAATTCTTCTTCAACTCTTCGGAGGTGTGAAAAAAGTAAAATCAGATGGAGGATTTACAAGAGGAGATATGCACATTCTACTTGTAGGAGACCCAGGAGTAGCAAAATCAGTTTTGTTAAAATATACTTCAATAATAGCGCCAAAAGGTCGCTATGTCTCAGGAAAGGCTGCTACAGCAGCAGGATTAACAGCTGCCGTCGTCAAAGATGAATTTCTCCGTGGCTGGAGTTTAGAAGCAGGAGCAATGGTTTTATCAAACAAAGGAACAGTTTGTATAGACGAGATAGAAAAAATGAATGAACAAGATAGATCGACAATGCATGAAGCAATGGAGCAACAAACCGTAACCATCTCAAAAGCGAATATTCATGCAACATTAAGAGCAGAAACATCTGTTCTGGCAGCTGGAAACCCAAAACTCGGCAGATTTGACCCATATACTCCAATACCCCAACAAATAGACATCTCTCCAGCATTACTCTCGAGATTTGATGTAATCTTTGTAATCAGAGATCTTCCAAACAAATCTCAGGACGAAGCAATTGCATCGCATGTCTTAGAAGAACACCAGCAATCAGTAATTAGAGATGTAATAGACCCAAAATTACTAAGAAAATATGTAGCCTATGCAACTCAAAAGATAAAGCCCAAACTTACTGATGAGGCTGTAGAAGAGATAAAAACATTTTATGTCAAACTAAGAAACCAGTCTGTATCTTCTGAATCAGAGATAAAACCAATTCCTATAACTGCTAGGCAATTAGAAGGAATAATTCGACTTTCAGAAGCACATGCTAAATTGCGCCTCTCTGATGAAGTAAGCAGAAATGATGCAAAAAAAGCAATAGAACTATTAAGAGTATCTTTGCAACAAGTGGGCTATGATGAAGAAACAAAAACATTTGACATAGACAGAGTTACAACAGGAATTACATCGTCTAAAAGAAGCAAAATAATTCTGGTTAAAGAAACTTTATCCAGGCTAGAATCAAGATTGGGAAAACTAATTCCTATTGAAGAACTTGAAAAAGAGATAGGGGAAAAGATGACAAAGGACGAACTAGAAGAAGCAATATTACAATTATCAAAGGCAGGAGATATATTCAAACCAAAGAAGGGATATATACAAAAGATATAACACCCAAATATATAAAAACAAGACTAAATAAACAAAAAAATGGAAGAGAATAAATCTCTAACTAACAGTTTAGACCAACAAACTTACAAAAGAAACATTGCTTATAAATTTCGTATTGGAAATATTCTCTCTGGTAAACCTGTAATAGAAAACGAACGCCTAAAACATCTTGAAACCCAAGGTAAATCAGTAGTTCGCGTGAATGTAATAGCAAATATAATAGACAAATTTTTTCAGGATGGAGAGAAGAAATTTGCTTCTGTTACATTAGATGACGCAACAGGACAAATAAAAGCAAAAGTCTTTGGAGAAGATATTGAAAAATTCACTAATTTAAATCAGGGAGACACAATTCTTTGTATAGGTTTGTTAAGAAGTTGGAGCAACGAAGTCTACATAACCCCTGAGATTATAAAAAAACTTTCTCCCCAATTTCTTTTAGTCAGAAAACTTGAATCAGACTTATCAGCTCCTAAAATTCTTAGCTCTGAAAAAACAGCTCAACTAAAAGATAAAATTCTTGGAATGATAAAATCTTCTGAAAAAGATGAAGGAATTTTCATTGATAAAATAATTATGGAAACTCATGAACCTCCTGAAACAATTAACTCTGAAATCAAAAAGCTTCTTGAAAACGGCCTTATCTATGAACCTCGCCCTGGAAAATTGCGTTATCTAGGTTAAGATTACAATGAAAGCCAGAACTTTTAATACTAGAGCAACTAACGCACACGAAATTTATTCTGCAAGAGTTCTTGGAATGAGAAGAAATCTTTCTCCAGGCCCAGACCTTATAAGCGATACGGCCTTAGTAGAAGTAAAATCAAGATTATTGTTTCCAGGACATCCGAAAAAGTGGGTCGTAGAAGATCATCAAACAAATTATTCCGACAATCAATCAGGCCTTCCATTCTATTGGGCTCTCGGATTCTATAAATTAGACAGAAGAGTAGCAGAAATTCCTCATAACACAAAGTCTCCAGAGATCTTTGAAAGTTATGTAACGTTCAGAGAAATATATCTAGTTCCTCATGATTGGATGAATCAATTTCCAGCTCATCAATGTAATGGGAGAACAGAACAAACAGAATGGGAACTATTCTTAAGATATAGCAACTTCAGTAGAATACCAAAAACAGCGGCTATATTTAAAGCTGAAAAAGGTTCAATCCATCTAACAGAAGGAGTCTTCCCAGAACATTTCCCAAGATTAGTAGCTTAATCACTTCTTCCCAAAACATAACATTTAAATAAGACATTGTATTACAATTAATACAATGTCAAAAACAATAACTACAAGACTTCCAGATGAATATGTATCTGGCTTAACAAAAATAGGAAAAATAGAAAACTTAGATACTTCTGGAGTTATAAGAAAACTTTTAGCAAAATCCATAGAAGAATGGAAGAAAGATTATGCAATAGAGATGTATAAAAAGGGGGAATTTTCATTCGGACAAGCTGTAAAATTTGCAGAAATAAGTCCTTGGGATTTTCCTAATCTGTTAAAAGAAAAAAAAGTTGCCATAAATATAGATTCAGAAGAACTTAAAGAAGATTTAAAAACAATAAAATGGAAAAGGAGATAATTTCTAACTCCAGTTCTCTTATATTTATAGCAAAATTAAATATTTTTCATTTGGCAAAGAAATTATTTTCTAAGATAATAATTCCAGAAGCAGTGCTAAAAGAGATATTTCAAAAAGAGACTCCTGAAAACGAGATAATCCGAAATGAATTAAATAAATTTATTTTTAAATCAAATGTTAAATCAACAAAAGAAATGTCATTAGATGAAGGAGAAAGAGCAGCAATTTCCTTATGTCTTGAAAAAAAGATAAATCTCTTCCTGTCAGATGACAAAAAAGCACGAAATTATGCTTCTTCGTTAGGAATAAGAGTAATTGGCATTTTGGGAATAATCTTTTATAATTTTAAAGAAAAAATAATTTCTAAAAGTGAATTTATGGCTCTCTTAAAAAGTTTAATTGATTCTGGATATTATATCTCTCCTGCTTTGTATTCAGATATAATTGAAGAACTGAATCAATCTTAAGAAGATTAATTATCTCGCAATTTTCCAAAGTTGATAAAAGAAATTTCTAAAAGAAGTGGCCGTATTCTTATCATAAATCATAGTGCATGAAGCAGGTTCATCATAATTTAATATTAATACCTTATCTTCTCCAAAAATATCAATTGTAACAGGAGTTAATCCACTCAAAATCTTTGCTTCTGTAAACTTAATTTTTTTAAAAGAGTTATAATAATCTCCTTTTTCAGAAAATATATGTTTAGCAACAATCTTCTTGGAAACCCTTCTCTCAGTCCATCCAATCCAGAAATTGTTATATTTATTATCTTTCTTTTCTGTAACACCCATAGATAATATCTCTTCTGAATTTTTCATACTATCAAGTGCTTCATCAGCAGCTGTTTTGATTCCTCTAAATCCCTTATAGGTTGCAGCTTTTGTTTCTTTAACAGATTCCACCCTAATCTTCTCTAAACTCGGTAAAATTGATTTAATCTTTTTTTTTTTTTTTATAATCTCCTCTTTCTTCTTCTCTAATAAATCAAGAATTTGATAAGGCGGAGCAGAAGTAAGATATCTTCTCTTATTTATTATAGATTCGCTAACCAGTCCCTTTTCTTTGAGACTTTCTAAAATCTCATAAATTTTCCCAGAATTTATACCCGCTGTTTTTAAAATATCTCCTGTTCTAGAAGTTCCTATCTTTAAAAGACTAAGATAAACCTTACTTTCATTTCTAGTCAATCCTAATTTCTGTAAGCTTTCCAATTCCATATCTTTCTAAAAAACAATCTCTATTTAACTCTTTCTGTATCTCTCCACTTTGTGGGGGGAATTGTTTAAATAT
>CAZWLX010000043.1:0-2845 GCA_964634845.1 Candidatus Woesearchaeota archaeon
GAGCTGGCCACAGATCCTTCAAACTCATAATATCTTAATGGATTATCTATAAATTTTTATACTTAATTTTGTTTGGTTTTTAATGGATAATGGAGATGTTAGAGATTTTAAGGTTGCGATAAGCGACGAGTATCCTGATGTTATGTACAGGGCTTTTAGAGGTAAAGTTCAACCAGTTATAACCTGGGGCACCATAGAAGATAGAAATGCTAAAGTCAGCTATCCTATAACAGAATTTCCTGTTGAAAATAATTCTCATGTAACAAGAGTTGTTGCTCCGAACCATTTACCTATACATTCTGGAGATGAAATTATCGGAATAACGCCACTCTTTAATGCAAATTACAACTTTAGGGAAATGGATTTGCGTATTTATTCAACTAGGCATCCTTCTTATGCAAACTCTACCTCTGAACAGGAACATGTTGAGGGGATTTTGATGTATAGAAATGGGAAATTATATGGAGAAAGCTTTAGATTCTTACCAAATGGAACTGGTGGGTTTTCTTGTCTTCTAAGAGGTGATAAACCTTTCGTTGAAAAAGATGAGTTAGTTAGATTAGCCTTGGAATGCTTTAGATTACTTTAACAAGTTTTATATAATTTAAAAGAGAGGGATTTTTATGGAAGAACATATTGTGAAAGTGCTTGAGATAATGGAGAGAACACACAATGTTAGAACATTTAGAGTTGAAAAGCCAGATGGATACAGTTTTGTTCCTGGGCAAGCGACAGAAGTTTCTATTAATACTCCTGAATTAAAAAATAAAAAAAGACCATTTACATTTACTTGTTTAGAGAAAGAGAAATATCTTGAATTTACAATAAAAATGTATGATAAACATGAAAATGGTGTAACAAAGCATTTGCGTGATTTAAAGAAAGGAGATTCTTTAATAATTAGAGAAGTTTTTGGAGCAATACATTATGACGGAAAAGGAGTATTTATTGCAGGAGGAGCTGGAATAACGCCATTTATTGCTATACTTAGAATGTTGAGAGAAAAAGGAGAATTAAAAGGAAATAGATTAATATTTTCAAATAAAACAGAGAAAGATATTATATTGAAAGATGAATTTGATTCTATGACTTCTGAAGGACTTGAAATTACTTATGTTTTAACAAAGGAGAAGAAAAAAGGATATGATTTTGGGAGAATTGATAGAGATTATTTAGAGATGGAGATAAAGGATTTTTCACAGAATTTTTATGTTTGCGGTCCAATAGCAATGGTTGGAGAATTGCAAGATGCTTTGAAAAAACTCGGAGCTAATGCAGAAAGCATTGTGTTTGAGAAATAAGAGAAAAGTATTTAAAGAAGGAGTGTTTATTTAACATATGCAAAGAGAGAACATGGCTATGAGTTCTGGAAGTTATATGACCGCCAGAGCTGGATGTGCCGTCTCTTTAAATTGCACATTTATTCTGATTAAGTTCAAGTAAGTTCTCAAAGTTTTCTGACCTTGAACTTCTCTCACAATGATTCTAAAAAAACAAATACAGGCTTCTGAAACCCGATTTGACGGGCAAACAATCTTAGAGTATCAAGTTGATGAAATTATCTATGATTTATTAAACAGGGCTGTTGCTGGTTTAGATATTCCAGGACAATTGATTAGAGAGATTAAATTATTTGCCGGCAGGAATAGTTTGATTTTTGAATCATATTCTATTCATTCTAACAGAGACGAGACAGTTAAAGTATGTTGTAAACAATGTCTAAAGGCTCACGCATTACAAAAAGCAAAATATTTTGACTTGTCTAATGAGGTCTTAGACTTAATAGATGATGTTTTCTCTTGCGAGACAGGCCATTCAGGATATTACTTAGATAAGGAGGAGCTTGTAAAGTCTCAATGAAAAATGGTTTATGCTTTTAGACCCGAGCCTAATGATAAGGGCATCTCTAGTAGAGTTAAAAGATTATTAGATGCCGCAGACGGAAGAGATGGATTTACTAGGACAAATCCCTTTGAGCCAGAGCTTTGTAGAATGATTAGATTGGGAGCATTACTAGAAACATATAGACAGTTTGTTAGAGATTATTTGGAGAGTGTGCGTAACGAACCTAAATTAAATGACGACTTTGTAGCAATCGGAGTTGTTAGAGGAGCATATCAAAGAATGTTCGAAAGGGTTATGGACGTGCTTGAGGATTATGATAGGATAGCAGAAGCTTCTGCTACTGATTAGATTTGTGCTTTTTCTTTTCTTCAAATTTCTTAATAAATTCTTCATATTTGTGTTTGCTTTTCAACTCGTGAAATCTCCAGGACTTTGGAGAAACTTTGTCTGTCCTTATTCTGCCTGCTGTTTTTAAATGGAATTGTTCTGATAGTAAAATATCTGAATTAGATGCTTGGGATAATCTTTTTGCTGTTGAAACTATATTTCCCAGAGAGGTAAATCTGAATTTATCTCCTTTCTTCTCTATTACTAACTCTCCAGAATTTATTCCTATTCCATAAATTATTCTGTTTCTAGGATGTTTTTTATTATGGTTATCAATTATCTCTTTTATATCTTTTGAGATCTCTATTGCTTTTGAAGCATTATCTGAACTTAAAGTTATAGATGGAGCTAAAACTATTAATCTATAATTATCGCTTAAATATACTTTTGCTTTGTGTTGCTTTGCTTTTAAGAGAGCTGATTCCAAAAAAAAGTTTGCTTCTTTTGTTAGAGAGCTAGGGTTTTTTAAATGCAGGGAGATTATCTCTGATTTTTGTCTTTGACCACTGTCTAATGTAAAGGATGATTCTGAATCTGATTTTATTTTTTGTCCCAGGTCTAAGAATTTTGGGGTTTGTCCTACCAAGTTCTTCGTTTTCATTCTTCTATCAAG
>CAZWLX010000043.1:2855-5758 GCA_964634845.1 Candidatus Woesearchaeota archaeon
TTGCTTTGCCGATATCTTTTGCTTCTCCGTCATTGACACTTATTGTATATTCTCCCTCTGGGGCAGATAATTTATAGGATTTAGATTCTCCAGAAGATAATTTTATCTTTACCTTCTTTGATTCTCCACCAAGATCTATCTCTATTTCTTTATTGTAAGGGACATTTCCTATATTCTTTACTATTAAATTCTGGCCTTCAATTTTATAAGATAGTTTCTCTAAAACTTCTAAGAAGAATGTTCTTTCCTTTGTTATGTTTGAAGCAGAGATTTTTATTGTCCATGTTCCAGAAGGAGAGGTCGTTTCTAACTTTAGATTGCTAGAATCTTGTGAGTTTGCTGTTAGTTCCTGATAAATCTTATTTTCCGGATTTAGGATTTTTATATTTACTTCTTGAGATGTCTCTTTTCCTGATTGATCATATGCTAGGGGAGTGTATCCAAATTCTTCTCCTGGGATAAGGGACTGAGCACTTAGAGCTATATCTAAATCTCTTATTACTTCATTTACTATCAGAAGCCTGGAGAAAGTCCCTGAATTTAGTATTTCTGATTTTTCATTTCTGTTATAGGCAGTTACTTCTAAGTCGTGAGTTCCAGAAGGCGAATCTTCAGGAATATTAATTGTTGCTTTAAATTCTCCTTTAGCAACCTCTTCTATTATGTTTATTCCCAAATCTTTCACATTTATTTCTATAAATCCTTCTAATGGCTGTGAATTTGCTTTCTTTGCTGTTCCAGAGATGGTTGCTGATTCTCCTGGGTTAAAAGAAGCTCCATTGATTAGGAAGTCTACTCTAACTTCTTTAGAGATTTGAAAGAGCTGGCTCTTCCCTGTTTCATCACCAAAATTGCTTATTAAGTTGCAATTTCCCTCTAAATCTGCTATTATGAACAAATCCAATCTAGCTGATATAGAAACCTGATTTTTCTCCTTTGCTTTTAGTGTTAAAGGAGATTTGTAAATTTCTTTCGGAGAGCCTTTTGAACATTCAAGAGAAGCTGTAACAAATCCAGAAGTGTCTATATTTGGATTCAATGTGATTGAAACTTGAAAATCATCTCCAACATTATATAGAGATTTTGGCTGGGAAATTAGGATTTCTGCACTTGTAATTGGGATGATTAATATAATCAACAGAAAAACCAGTAAAATATCTCTTTTTTGCATTTATGGATTAATTGAGAGATATATATAAAGATTACCTTGTAATCTTTAACCATCACTTCTCACGAAGCATCAAGTTTAAAACTTGTTAGAGAAGGTTTATAAATTAATTCAATAGGAATGAATATGGCTTTATTTGGTGGATATGAACCTGGAAGATCAAGATATGAAGTTTTGATATACCAAGATGGAAGACTAGCAGGTATTTTCTCTACTGATGCTGATTTTGCACGTCCTGTTATTGTGAGAGAAGCTGAAAGAGAGATTAGGAGATTACAAGGCGAAAATCCTGCTTCTATTTTAAAGGTAGAAGAAAAAGATAATTCAAAATCAAGAGGAAATGGGAATCCTGGATTTGGCAATTGAGAGTTAATCTTTATAAAGTTGTTTTTATTTGAGAGAGCATGGAAAAAGAGTTTAAAGTAACTCCTTGGGAAATTGAGGGGGAAATTGATTATTCTAAACTTATGAAGGAATTTGGAACTCAGAAGATAGATGATAAGTTATTAAAAAGACTTGAAAAGCATGTTGGAGAAAATCATTTTATGTTAAAAAGAGGATTATTTTTTAGCCATAGAGATTTGGACAAGATATTAGATGATGTTGAAAAAGGCAAAGGATTTTTTCTTTATACTGGAAGAGGGCCTTCTGGAAAAGTTCATTTAGGACATTTAATACCCTGGATTTTTTGCAAATGGTTGCAAGATAAGTTTAATGTGAATATGTATTTTCAATTAACAGATGATGAGAAGTTTTATGTTAAAAAGGATTTGACTTTAAAAGACACTAAAAAATTGGCTTTAGATAATGCTTTGGATTTAATTGCTTTGGGATTTGACCCCAAGAAAACAAAGATATTGATAGATACTGAAAACATTAAAACTCTTTATCCTATTGCTGCTGAAGTTGCTAAAAAACTTAATTTTAATACTGTAAAAGCTGTTTTTGGATTTTCAGGAGAGACAAACGTAGGGATTATATTTTATACAACTTTGCAATCTGCTCCTTGTTTTTTGGAAAATAAAAGATGTTTAATTCCACTTGGAATTGACCAAGACCCTCATTTTAGAATTACAAGAGATATTGCTCCTAAAATTGGAAAAGAAAAACCAGCTTTAATTCATAATATGATGTTTCCGCCATTACAAGGGTTGGGAGGAAAAATGAGTGCTAGTAACGAGATAACAGCAATTTATACAACAGATTCTGCAAAGGAAGTTGAAATGAAAATTAAAAAATATGCTTTTTCCGGGGGAAAAGATACGTTAGAAAAGCATAGAAAAAAAGGAGGAAATCCAGATGTTGATGTTTCATTTCAATATTTGAGATATTTCTTTGAAGAAGATGATAAAAAATTAGAAAAGATTTATAATGATTATAAAAGCGGGAAAATGCTTACAAGCGAGTTAAAGGAATACACAATTAAGAAAATAAATGAATTTTTGAAAGAGCATCAAAAGAAAAGGCAAGAAGCTAAGAAAAAACTTGGAAAGTTTTTGATGAAGAGTTAGTTTGACAAAAACAATTCCTCTTCAGCGTTTCTTCTGTTTATTAATCCTCTAACAGAAACTTTTTTCCCATTTTTTGTTATCTTACTCCATCTATCAAATTCTTTAGATGCTCCTGCATAATCTCCAGAATTGAGTTTTTTTAGTAAAGTAGATTCTTGGAATCCTTCAGAGCCAACATTATATGTAAAAGAAACTAAAGCATCATATTGATTTTGATTTAATGA
>CAZWLX010000044.1:0-5756 GCA_964634845.1 Candidatus Woesearchaeota archaeon
ATATTCTTCAGTAATATCTTATTTCCACTAAGACTCGCAACTATTTCCAATACTTCATCAACAAGAAACTCAGATCTCCCGGCAATTTCGCCGGCTTTAGCTTCAACTATATACTTTCCAGGCATCGCAAAACTCCCAATCTTCAATTTCTTCTGCTGCCCAGAACTAGCATTAGTTTTCTCAACAAGTCTATTATCCGGACCTCTTATTTCAACTATCAAATTTCCCTCCATAAGTTCTTCTGATTGATCATACAAAGAAGCGAGCAAATCTACTTCCCTTCCAGGTAGTATTCTGTCTGAACCGATTTCAATTGCAATTTTTTTAGGGATTCTCTTAATTTTCAGCTCAATTTTCTTTTCTCCCTCATTTCCAAACATATCTCTCGCAATTATTCTAACTTCAATTTGCTTAGTGTAATTATCCTCAATATAGATATTCTCCGCAAAGCTCTTTCCACTAATCTTTCTTTCAATTACCTTAATTCCGTTAACATAAAAGGTTAAGTTCGTTTCCGCATCATTGCTTAAATTTCCAGACAAAATAACTTTCTCTCCAGGCAGATATTCTTCTTTATCCGTAGAGAAATCTAGGTTAAGTCCACTAGTCACAAGAAAAGAGTCGCTGTCAGTTTGTTCTATAACCTTCCCTTCAAAATCTTCAAGACTAACCTTAATTATGCACTCTGAGCCCATTTTCTCATTTATAGGAACACTCGGTAGAATAATATTCTGTTCAATGTTTTTCTTAAAAAATAAAGGGTTTTTGTAAAAGTTAAGTTCAATCTTCTCACATTTAAATTGAGCTCCTAAAATAAAGTATTCATCAGAGTCTAAAAGAATCTCTATTTCAGAACCCACGCTCATTCCTAAGCGATATTCCTTCTCAGGCCCAACCTTAAAACCAATTTCAGCACTAGCAATTCCAATACAAAAAACAATCAAAACAAGAGTTCCTAAGATAGCAGAACAAAAAAGCCTCTTTCTTTCCATCAAAGATTTATTTTAACTAACTTTATATAATTAATCTTCTTTCACTAACCATGCCTAAGATTTCCCAAAAGAAAAGAGACAAGATTCAAGAACAGATTTTACACTATCTTTTCTCTATCTCTCCTGAATCAGATTTCACTAGCAAGATTGCAACAGAAATAGCAAGAGACGAAGAATTCACAAAATTTCTTCTCCAAAATTTAAAGCAAAAGTCTCTCATTATGGAAATCAATAAAAATTCAAAAGGTCAAGAATATCAAAGAAGACAGAGGTGGCGCATTTCTCAACAAGCATATAATGTATATGCTCAGCATCAAAAATAGTTTCCGCAAGTAGAATCTAAATCTATTTATATATCCTCAAACTTCTTTAAAAATGGAACCAGACCCAATTAAACACGCCTTTGCAAAAGTTAAGCAAGATGTTTTAAATCTGCAATCCCAGCTTGCCGAGCTAAAGCAGGAAATTCAGGAATTAAAACGAACTTTAATTTCTACGACGCATCCTCTTCTTCCTCCAACACACAGACAACAAACATCCAACACTTCGACACATAATTTGCCTTTAGAAGCCCCAAAAACCGAAAATTCGACGATTTCCACTGGAAATAGGGGGGTTCCAACAGACAGACAGACAGACCAACAGACAGGCACAAACCTTGAAAAGTTCGCACAAATGTCCACAAATAATGCACTGGAAGAAGAGCACATCTCCAAGGTCATTTCATCCATAAACCTCCTAAAAGCAGATCTCGCAGCTAAATTTAAGTCCTTAACAAAACAAGAATTCTCCGTATTTTCAAGTATATATCTTTTAGAGCAGCAAACAAAAAACCACATAGACTATAATCTGCTCTCAAAAAAGCTTTCTTTGACAGAATCCTCAATAAGGGACTATGTTCAAAGAATCATAAAAAAAGGAATTCCCCTCATAAAAACAAAAGAGAATAATAAGAAAATCCTCTTAACAATTCCAGAGGATTTCAAAAGATTAGCTTCTCTAGACGCTATTTTAAGTGTTAGAGAGGCAGAAAAATAAAGGGCAGAAGTTAAGATATCTCCTTAAACGAATAATTCTATTAAAAAGCACAAGCTACCTAAATTAAGCTCAAAACTCCCAAATTTAAGCCTTTTAAGCTTTATTTCTATATTCCACTTTTTCACAACCTCAGGAAAATTGATCCTTAACTCCAATTTTCCATCATTTTATTATAATTTACCCACTACAAAAGTTCGTACAAAAAATGTAATTTCTGAATTCATCTCACTTTTACCCAAAGTCATATTCTCAACTCCATTTACTTTCTTTTTTCCCATAAAAATCCCCCATTATCTCTTCTTTTCAACTCTCACTTTTGCATATTTTGAGAGTTTCTCCCTCATATGTTCTGGTATAAACACTCTCTTTTTCCCATTTTTTTCAGTAATTTCTAAAATTAAGCCCTCACTTTTCTGTTTTATTGAGTTTATCTGCCCTCTAATCGTAGATCTCTCTTTTCCCAAAAGCAAGGCTAAATCTTCATAACTTAACTTCATATCGCTATTCATTAAGGCCAAAATTAAAACTCTTTCATTAGAACTTAATTCTTTAAAATTATCATAAAAATTGCCTGTTTGAACAGCTGTTTGAACAGCCTTTTGAACACCCTCAACACCTGTCTGTTCGCCCAAAACAGGCAATTTCTTAAACAGCTGTTTGCCGGATTTCTCTTCAGCAACCAAATCAACAGCTTCGCGAAGGCTTTCTATTTCATTTCTAATAGACGATAAATCTGCTTTAACGCTGTTTAAAATGTCAAACAGCTGTTTGTCTTGTCCATCAAGGTGTTTAATCCACTTTCCAATCCTATCCACATCATTTTTTACACCAGAAAAAGCCTTTTGAGTTTTATCTTCAAGCTCGTTTACTCTTTTTTTAACACCAAACCATAAAACCATGGTTTATAATAAACACCTTTCTTTATAAATATTGCTATTTTAAGGCCTATAAACGCCAAATAAGACTAAATAAAAACACCCCATAGACTTTCAAACAAACACCCCTAAAGAGATGATAAGTAAAGCATAAACACCCCAAATAAAAAAACAAACAGCTGTTTAAACAGCCAAAAACACCCTCTTACCGTCGATAAGAGGAAATAGAAAGAAATTGATATTAAAAGCCCATTCTAAAAAAATGAGCTGAAACTTTTTAGCAAAACCATTAGCTTCCAACGTTCCTGTTTACGAATTTAAAGCGAATTTTTGCCTATTTATCTATAAAAGATAGCCACAATAAATTAAGGCGCGAAGCGCCGATCGCGCCCCAAAACCTCTCGAGGCAAAGAACATTGTGCTCAATATAAAAGGTTTTTGTGGAAAAATCTCAAAAAACTTCCTCTCCGTCGACAAAAATCATTATTCCGTCGATTAAATCCAAACATATATAAACTGTGTTAACCTAAAAGATTTAGATTATTAAAGAGGTGAAAGGAGGATTAAACTCGTTATGGAGAAGCTAAGCGCTTGGCTATTCTTGTTGATTGCACTACTTTGGTTATTGCCATTAGTAGGAGTTTCCCTTGGTACCTGGGGAAGCTGGTTGGCAGTGGTAGCTCTCGCCGGAGTAGGCGTTGTAGAACTCAGGGCTAAATAATCCCTGAAAAAATCACCCTTAATTTTATTATTTTTACTTATCTTTTTTAGCAAATATATATAAACTATCTCATCTCACCTTTATGATTAATATTAAAGAGGTAAAAGGAGGTTAAAAATGAATAACAAAGCAAACGGTTGGCTATTCTTGTTGATTGCACTAGTTTGGTTATTGCCATTAGTAGGCGTAGTAATTGGATCTATGGCAGTTCACGATTGGGTCGCAGTAGTTGCTCTCGCAATCATCGGAATTATGGGAGTAAAAGGCAAATAACTCCTAAATTTTTCCGGTTTCTTATTTCTTTTTTTTATTTTCTGTATCTCTCCGTAATTTTTTCCTAAAAATCCCAAAGTTTATAATCTGGTAAATCCTAAAAAAATGAGCTGAAACTTTTTAGCAAAAACAACAAGTTAAAAAAAAGTAAAAAAGAGGAAAATGACCAAGATAAAGCACAGGATTCATAATTTCTTCATAGGAGGAAGCAATTTCAAATCAGAATTCCGTCGCCAAATGCGCCTTTTAATCATTGTAACTCTTGCATTCACAATCGCTTTTTCCTGGAGGCAAACAATTTTTGACGCATCAAAATCTTTTGTTCTACTAGTAACTAATGTACAATCCTCAACATTCGCATCAATTATCACATCTTTTTTCATAACAATCATATCCATAATCATCATCTATCTGACATCAAAACTCTTAAAAGACCGCCCAGATTACTATTAAAATGCCAGAAGAAAAAATATCTCCTCAACAAGTAAAACAAGAAGTCAAAAAAGAAGTTGACAAACAAGTTCAGCAGCAAGTAAAGCAAGTAGAAAAACAAGCACAGCAACAAGTAAAACAAGAAGTTAAAGAGCAAACAAAACAAATAGAGCAAAAAATAGAGGAAAAATTCCATGCTCGTCTTCTAAAAGCATCGAAATCAACAGCATCTTTTTTCGGCTCTGAATTCAAAAAACAAACATCAATCGCACTAATGGCTGCATTCGGTTTTCTCGTTGCCCTCGCGTGGCGCGATTTAATAACAAAAGCAGTAAATGAAAATATCCCAACACATATTCTTGATGCTTATCCTTATCTTAATCAATTATACACTGCATTAATAATCACATTTATCGCAGCCATCGCCATAGCCCTTATCTCCCGCTGGGCCAACAAGGAAGAAAAGAAATAAAATGAAAGGAAAAATGGAGATTTACTATGATGAAGAAGCAGATTATTTAGAAGTTTTCATCCAAAATCCCCCCCCAAATTACGGAGAAGACGTATCGCAAGATATTACTATATTTAAAGACGAAAAAACAGAGGAAGTCGTGGGTTTAGGAATCCAAGAATTCAAGGAAAAAACAAAAAACTTACAAGAAATAAAAATAGATCTTCCCATAGAAATAAATTTCTCAGCTCTCAGTTCTAAGATAACAAAGTCCCAATAGTTCAAACCCCTGCTCAAACTTCATAGCATCTCCAACAATTTTAAGTAGTTCGTTTTAACACAAAGATTTAAATATAAAATAAAAATCAATTCAACATGGCAGATTTAGCTGGTTTTTTAGAAGCAATGTTATTCCCAGAAGAAACAATCAAAGGAAGAGATTATTTAGGAGTCCATATTACAGAATCTTCTCGCTATTTTAAAGGTTGGGAGCCAACTACAACAAATGCACTTATAGATGTCGTATCCCAAAGAGGAGACCAATTATCAAGGGAAGAAATATCATCTAGATGGCACCCCGCCCCCCAAAGGAGACAATTTGGAGAATTTAGATATCTTATTGATATAACTAATATGCCAGAGGCACAGATTACCCAAATTGAGCAAGGATTCAGAACGTTAGAAGGAATATATTTAAAAAGAATTAGGATAAAGAAATAACATCTAAGTTATCTCCCCAACAATAAGGGTGTAAGGTAATATGCTCAATTTTCCTATCAAAACCATCAAAATAATGCGTTCGCTTAACTGTTACTATTCGATCCTTTAGACAATTTTCCTCATAAAACCCCAAAGCTTCTCTTAATGAGACACAGCTAAAAGAACTTGCGAAGCAAGTTAGAGAAATTACGTTTTTGCACGAAGTAAAATAATTTGGGACAAATTAAGCAATTTATCTTTTGGCAGGTATTAAG
>CAZWLX010000045.1:0-5715 GCA_964634845.1 Candidatus Woesearchaeota archaeon
AAGTTGCTGACAGAGTGTTATAATCAGTAAAATAGTATGATTTTAAAGCTATTTCAGGAATATAATCATAAGAATATATTAATAGTGAAAAAAACTGATGAGGAGATAGAAGTAAACTTTAATTATCGGAGTGCAGAGATATCATATCTTGTTAAGAATAAAAAGGACAAGCCTGCTGCATTCGGATTTTCGATAAATGATGCTGAATATAAAAGAGAGATTGGAGAAAATTATTCACAATTTCTTATATCTAAAGGGAAAAGATACTTTATAGAAGACCCGCTTAAAACCTCAATAAAAAGCTTTGTATCAGAACTGCGAGGAGAAGGAAAGTCCTTAATAACACAAAAAGAGATTTTGGAAAACATTAGGCTTCAAGATATAATTGTTCAAGAATATGTCAAGAGTCCTTCATAGTTAGGTCTGAATTTAGAAATTTTCTTAGTTTTCCTTTTTTTATTTCACTCTTGTTTTTTATGCAATAAACTATTGCTTGTAAAGTGTATTTCATATGGAGAAAATTTCTTTTGCTTGGTTTAAAAATTGTTCTTAATATGCCCCCTATAATTATCCCTGTTAAAGACCATATTAGCTTTAGAGTGCCTGCTAAATTGTTGAGATAAACATAATAAAAATAAAAATGATCCTGATGGTTCACAAATATTCTTTTTTTCTCCCCGTATCTTGCTGTGCTGCTGTATCTGTGGTATGCCCTGCATTTTGGAGTTATTACCAAGCTCCCTTTTCCGTATTTCTTAAATATGTAGTAAGAAGAATCTATGTCTTCCAGAACATTATATCCAATGCTCTCAGGCATTTTATAATTTTTAAAAACAGAACTTCTAAAGCACTCATTAAACCCTGGGAGCCATTCTGCATCTCTTATTGCCCGAGCGATTTTATTGCTGGTTGTATTTCCATATGGGCCATTAACTCTGTATTTATGATCTTCTACGTGAGGAAGGAAAAATAACTTTAACAAAAAATTCGCAATTTTATTGTATTTTTCTTCAGATATCTTGGTATCAATTCCTCCAAGCCCCATTAGTTCTGGATGGGAGTTAAACTCGTTCAATAATTCTTTTAGATAATCTTTTAATAAGTCTACATCGTCGTCTAAAACCAAGATGATTTCAAAATTCTTTTTTGCTTCGTTTATTCCCATGTTTTTTGCTATGCTTGAAGAAGGCTGGCTGGAATGAATAAACTTGACAGGCAGGTTTTTCTTGTATTTTTCAACTACTTCTTTTGTTCTATTGTCTTTTGTCTGGTCTATAACTAATATTTTACCCGGAATGTTCTTGTTTTTTAATATCATTGAAAGAGTTCTATCTACTTCTTCTGGCCGATTATATGTTGCAGTAACTATGCAAACATCTTTTTCTGTTAGAACTTTCTTACTTGATTTTTTACCCATATTAAATCATTTCTGAGAAAATCTGATAACCTCTGTCTAAATGAAGGCTTCTCTTTAAAAAGTAAAAAAATCTTTTATGTCTCCTTATTCTTGGCTTTATAAAGTTGATAACTTTTCTTAGTGGAGTGTATTTTGTCTTATAAACTCCTACTCCCACTTTTGCGTTTAAAGACCGAGGAACAAAGGGAGATATTCCTAGAAATTTGAACAGTCTATTTAACTCTGCTTGCCTGTTTTTTTGCATGTTAAAAATAAACAAATCCTTGCCGAAAACCTTTCTGAAAGGAGCAATATATTCTTCCTGATTAATTGTCTTTAAAGGAGGATTTTTCTTTAAATCGATGTATGCGTCTGCTTTTTGAACTGATTTTGCTCTTGCGATTTCATCTCTCTGACAGATTATTATTTTTACTTTTGGGAAGAGCTTTTTTATTAAAGGAGCGGAACGTTTGTGCATAATAGGAGTACAGCTCACTTCGCCTACTATTTTGCTAAAATCAGCTCCTCTGAATCGTTTTATATAGTTTTTTAGACCCATTACTTCATATTCTTCTGGAAAGTAGTTTAGCTCTGTTGTTTTGCAAAATTCTGACATGCTTATTTCTGGATGCTCTGAGAGGCATACAGCTAACCACCTTGTTCCTGACCGGCCAAAGCCTACACACATAAAGTCTACTCTGAAATCTTCTTTTACCATGTTATTTTACAACTTTTAGGGTATATAAAATCTCATTTGCTGGAAAGAGATTGAACAAAAACCGAACATAGAACTTTTGGTTTATGTTTGGCAGAAAACTAAGCCATCTTAGGTATTTATTTCTTGAGAAAACTATTTCTCTTTTTAGAACTTTTAACTTTGCTTTTGAATAGTAGTTTAGATGATGTTTTGACGGAGCAAAATAATCAAAAGTGTTATATGTCATTAAGGTCTTTGTCAAAGGGTCCTGAGCAGACCTCATGTTAGGAAATAAAGGAGAAGAGACTTTTATTATGGCGTTTGGCTTTGAGATTCTATAGATTTCTTCAACAGCTTTAATAAAATCAGATAACATCTCAAGAACATAAGGGCATCTAACTTCGGAAAAAGCGTGGTCTTTAAAGGGCCATGGATATTTGTTTAAATCATGAACCACGTCTATGCCCGGAAGTTTAAACATATCTAAGTTTACATAATCTTTCAGAGATTTTCTTCCTGCCCCTAGATTTAATTTTTCTGATTTTAACATTTTTATAGTAAAGATAATATTTTATTTGCTATCATTAATGCCTCTTCATCCTTTAAAGATGGATATATCGGGAGAGAGATTATCTCTTTTGAGAGCTTTTCTGTTATTGGCAACTTATTTGTTTTAAAGAGGTTTGTAACTGCTTTTTGTTTATGGCATGGAGTTGGATAATGAATACCCAGGAATATATTCTCTTTTTTCAGTTCTGAGATTATCTTATCTCTTTTTTGGGCTGGAACGCGAATAACATACAAGTGATATGAATGCTTTGCATTTTCTTTTTCTGATGGGATAATAGCTTTTGATTTATAAAGAATTTTAGAGTAAATCCCTGCTAGCTCTCTTCTTCTATGAGTAAAGAAATTCAAGAGCTCAAGCTGTTTAATCCCGATAGCTGCATGTATTTCACTTAGCCTGTAATTATGACCAGAGACTATATGATTATATCTTCCTTCTTCTCCGTGAGAGGAAAGAATCTTAACTTTTTTTGCCAGCTCGTCATTATCTGTTATTACCATCCCTCCTTCTCCTAGAACAGTTAAGTTTTTAGTAGGATAAAATGAGAATGCTGAAGCAATCCCAAATGTTCCCACATGTTTGCCATTATATCTTGAATTATGTGCTTGAGCGCAATCTTCGATTAGATGTAAATTGTGAGACTCGCAGATTTCTTGGAGAGAATTTAAATCTGCTGGGTTTCCATAAAGATGGACAGGCATTATTGCTTTTGTCTTTTTTGTTATTGCTTTCCTTACTTTTTCAGGAGAGATGGTGTAATTTCTTTCATCAATATCTGCAAAAACCGGCTTTGCACCTAGATTTAATATTGGTTCTATTGTCGGCATTGTTGTGAAGCTTGGAACAATAATCTCATCTCCTTCTTTTATCTCCAGGGCTTTTAAGATGAGCTCTATTGCTACTGTTCCATTAGAAACAGCTATTGCGTGCTTTGCATGGCAAAACTCTGCAAATTTCTGTTCAAATTCAGCTACCTTTTCACCTTGTGAGAAAATTCCAGAGTCAAATACTTCTGAAACAGTATCAAGCATGTCTTTCGTGATGAAAGGTTTTGAAGTATATATCGGGTTTTTTGAGTTTTCTATTGGCTTTTTGGGTATTTCGTCAGAAATTTTATTTAAAGAATTTGAAACATCTGAAAGAGCTTCCTTAATTAATTGAATGTCATCCTTGAGATTCTGAAAGCTTTTTCTAATATTTTCTCCCTTATCCATTTAGTTTTACTTTAAAAAAAGTATAAAAAGATGATTGTGATTTATGCACTACTAAGAACGAGTGAAGATTATAGATTTGAATTGTCTATTGCCTTAAATAAAGAGATTGTCTCCCTTATTGCTTTATCAATATTGCCTTTTGGTTTAAAACCCAGTTTTCTGATTCTTTCATCAGAAACATGATAAGGCTTTTGATTTAATAGAGGAGACTTTGTTATTTCTACTCTTGTTTCTGGAAGGACTTTTTTTATTGAGTTTATTATCTCTGACATTTCAAAGTTATTTGTCAATACGTTATAAAGTTCTCCTGGTTTGCCATTTTCCTCAATGAATTGGAAAGCAGAGATGTCGTCATCTAAGTCTAAATACGGACGCTTGCTGTTTAAAGCAGAATCCCAAACAGTTAAAGGCTTACTCATTGCAGCTAAAAAGCAAAACTTATTCACTGCTGTATGAAATCTCATTCCGGTTGAGATGCCAAAGATAGTGCCCATTCTTAGAACATTAGTGTTTAGACCAGAAGATTTATGTGCTTCTAAAACTTCTTTTTCAGCAGCTAGTTTTGATTCTGCATAAGGACTTGCAGGCTTTAAATCTAAAAAAGTTTCATCTACAATACCTGTTGCTTCTCCATAAACAGATGTTGTTGAAGGGAATAAGAATTTCTTGACATTTGCAGATGCAGAAGCTTTTAGCATATTCCTTGTGCCTTCTAAGTTAACTGCGAATGTTTCTTCTTTGTTATTTATAGTTGAAGGAGCATCTGTTATTGCTGCTAAATGTATTACTACATCTATATCTTCTGTCGCCTTTTCACAATCAGAGAAGTTTCTAACATCTCCCTCTATAAATTCAATTTTCTTCTCAGTTGGAAGATTGAATAAAGAGGAGTATCTTTGAACAAGGAAATTATCAAGAACTCTTATTAATTCTATGTCCTGTCTTTTACTGTATTCTCTAATTAATTTGCTTCCTATATGACCTAAACCGCCTGTAACTAGAATCTTTTTTTTGCTTTGGGATTTATCTTGTTCCATTTCTGTATATTTGTTAAGTTGATTCTTATAAAAATCTATTGCTTTTCTCATTCCTTCTTTAATAGAAGTTTTAGGAGTCCATCCAATATCTCTCTCTAATTTTGAAGAATCTATGACCACATCTCCTACTTCTATGTTTTTTCTATCTTCCTGCCATTCAACATAAGATATTTCTCCTAAACCTGCGGAATTTATTATCTCTTTTGCTATTTCTATTAAAGACAAGCCTTTTCCAGAGCCAACAACATAAACCTGACCATTTGTCTTTTCTGATTGAGAGCAGAGAATTAGAGCAGAGACTACATCGTCTACATATAAAATATCTCTTAACTGCTCTCCTTTTCCGAAAATTGTTATCTCTTTGTCTTGGAGAGCTTGCCCTATGAAAAAGTTTAGAACCCCTAGTTTAGGAGAATGAATTGCTGCCCTTGGCCCATAAACATTTGTTAATCTTAGAAAACAGGTTTTTAGATTATAGACAAAATTGTACATCGTGCTGTATATCTCGGAAGCCATCATTCCTGCTCCAAACATATCTGAAGGATTTTGCTGTAAATTCTCTGATATTTTTTGCTTTGTTGAACCTACCTGAGTTCTAGAACCTGTGAAAACCAATTTTACATCTGGATTGTTTTGTCTGCAGGCTTCAAGTAAAGTCATATGGCCCCTGCAATTAATATCTATGTCAAGAAGAGGATTTTCCATTGACCTTGGGTGAGAGGTTTGAGCAGCACAATTAAAGATAATATCTTTCTCTCTTACAACCTGCGATATCTCTGTGAAATTTCTTATATCTCCGAAAA
>CAZWLX010000046.1:0-1334 GCA_964634845.1 Candidatus Woesearchaeota archaeon
TTATAGTTAGCACACAAAATCTTTATTTATCTGATGGAGATGATCTTGACAAATTTACAGAGCTTTATTATAGTTGGCTTTCTGGGATTTTTTCAAATTTAAAAGAAATGAGCGCTTATGTAGTTAAGTCGGAATGGTTGCCTGGAGAAAATGCTATTTCCTTGAACTTGGATATTCTTAGAAATTTTGGAGACAAGTAGGTTTTTATATTGATATATTTTTAGACAGTTATGCCACAGTAGCTCAGCTGGTTAGAGTACGACATTGGTAAAGCAAAACTTTTAACAAAAGTTTCCGCTGGCTTCAAAAATTGAAGCAGTCTAAAAATGTCGGGGTCGGGAGTTCAAGTCTCTCCTGTGGCTTTTTATTTTTACTCTTTAGAAATTTCTTCTGCAATGCGTATGTAATTTTTATTCCAGAGATCTATATTATCTTTCTCTTCTGATTCTCCAATTGTCTTCATTGGACGGTCTTTAATAATAATAACTCTTTCCCAATTTCCGCGTTTTCCATGTGGTTTGGGAGCGATTGTAATTGGTACGCGATAGACGTATTTCTTTATCTTTCCATTCGGTTTTGCGTAAGCCGCAGCCAATTCAAAGTATCCGTCGCGATCAGTAGCGTTTTTCAGTAAATTAATTAATTGTTCAGCAGATATCTTCTTATCAAACCAGCTTATAAATGGGCCTGGCAGATGGTTTAAGGCATTTAAACAGATACTATGATCTTCACGAATAACTGGGACTTTAAACTCCTTTGTTGCTTGTAGAGCCATATTCTTCGCTACTTCTATACTTGTTTCAGCCTGGATTTCAGGATAATCCTTTCCAATATTTTTTACCATAATGTCGAATTTGGAAAATATTGATTGCGCAGCTAAGATTTTTCCCGGATTCTTTGTAAGGATATATACTTCTTTCATTATATGTCGCGCGTATTAAATATATTTAAAGGTAATGGTTGTTTCAATAGAAAACGATGGATACAAAATAGTTCTTAAAAAGTAAATTAACCAAGAGATTTTATGTCACTAAAATTTCTTGCAGAGGAATTTCTAGAACAGGTTAAACAGATGTTCCAGCGACAATTCCAGAACAGAGACAGGCATTTTAATTCCCCAGGATTTCAATGCTGGAGGGGAAACTTCGCCGATGTAGCCAACTTCTTTGTTGTTGAGGATTATTGCTCCTGTTCTTCCAGGAATTAAAGAGTTATGAGCAGATTCTTTTATTTTGTAATCAATTTTTAATGCTGAGAAGAGATAATCTAGAATTTGCTTTAGGTCTGTGAAATTTGAAGGTGAGCAGGCAATTATTAGGTTTTGGTTTTCTAAA
>CAZWLX010000046.1:1344-5705 GCA_964634845.1 Candidatus Woesearchaeota archaeon
TTCTAAAATAGGGATTTCTGATTTATTTTTGTTCAAAGAGAAGATTTTGCCTATTTCAAATATTCTTTGCGGGTATTCATTATCTTTGTTCTCATTTAGAATTCTGAGTGCAGGGATTAACAAATTAGGGCGAAGAACTTTGTATTCTGTTTTTGAGTCGAGAACTTCTAGGGTTTCTTTTAGTTTGAAAAGTTTTACCTCTTGCTCTTTTATTAAATGGTATGAAGAAATCTCTATCAGACCGAGACCGATTAGAATTTCTCTTAGTTTTGTTAAGATTCTTGATTCTCTTGATTCAGAAGCAACTGTAGATACTTGAGGTATCTCTGGAATAAAGTTTTCGTAGCCATACGATATCGCGATGTCTTCTGTTATATCCACCGGGTGTAAAATATCAGATCTCCAAGCGGGAATTTCGACGGTTTTATTCTTATAATTATACCCCATCCTTGGAATAAGCTTTTGTAAATCTGATTCTTTTAACTCCAGACCTAGAAGTTTGTTTATATCTTGTATGCTAATTTTTAATTCTGTGGTAGAAAGGTTAGGAGTTATTATTTTGCTTTTTCCATAGTCAAGATTCATTTGATATATTTCTCCTCCTAAGTCTGAAAGAGTTGTTACGATTATGTTCAGAGTTTTCTGTAAAATAGAGAGATCTAAGCCAGAACATTCTACGAAAACATCAGATGTTTCAGAGGTAATTTTTCCTGTTTCATTGCTATTTATTATGGGCGGCATTGATAGTATTTTATTATCTGAGTCTACAAAAATTGGGAATTTATTGTGACCTTCTAAAAGGCTCGCGTATTCTCTTCCTGTTGGATGCTTTTGGAGAATTTGAAGACCATTCATTTCCCTATCTGATTCTAACGGGACGAAGCTTATTTTTTTAGGGTCTATAGCTTCATATTTTATTGGAAGTTTTATTTTTTCTAGAGGATAGATGCCGATTGCGACCTTTTTTCTTTTTCTTCCTATTGTTCCATGCAATTTTTCCTGCAGGTCTATTATCTCTTTTATACTTGTATCGGAGAATTTAAGTCCTTTAATGATAGCACAAACCGTGTAAGGTCTAACTGATTTGACGCTTGGAGAGATTTTCACCTTAAAATCTTTTTCTGGTTTGTTTATTTTGTATTTTTTTAAACCTAAGGATTTTTTCTCTCCTAAGAATGATTTAAAAGATCTTAAAAAGCCCTGCATAGATAATAGATCTGGCCTGTTGGGAAATATTTCTAGTTCTATTTCTGTCTCAGAAAGGGATTCAACAGGTGTTCCGAATAAATGTATTCTTTCTTCTAATTCGGGAGAAATAGGTCTACCTAACTGAGATTCAAATTCTTTTCTTGGGAATTTCACGTTTGCCATTTTATTGCATGAATGCCTTTATCTTTCTTAGTTGAGAAAGATCGTTAGAATACATTTGTCTTAGATCCGAGATTTTGTAGTAATCTGTTATTATTCTGTCAAATCCTTGTCCCCATGCAAGAACTGGGATCGGGGTTCCAAGCAGGGGAATTGTTAATTCCGGACGGAAAATTCCTGCTCCTCCTAGTTCAAGCCAAACTTTTCTCTCAGGGTGGTAGACAGAGACCTCTACACTTGGTTCTGTGTATGGGAAATAAGCTGGTGTGAATCGGATTTTTTCAAATCCCATTTTTTTATAGAATAGTTTTAAATATCCTAAAAGATGCCTGAAGGAGACTGATTCGTCAATAACAATTCCTTCTGTTTGATAGAACTCAAATCCATGGCTCCAATCAACTGTTTCATTTCTAAAACATTTTCCTATGGAGAAGAATTTTGCAGGGAGATCTTTTTTCGTGTCTAATTTGGATAGAGTTTGGGCGGACAAGCAGGTTGTATGTGTTCTTAAGACAACTGATTTTGCATCTGATTCCTGCCATTGATATTGCCAGCCCTTGCTGTTTAGAACGCCTGATTCATGGGCTTTCTTCACATTAGATACTAGAGATTTTTCAGGAAGCTGACCATTGAGGTCTTTGACGAAGAATGTATCCTGCATTTCTCTTACAGGATGGTCTTGTGGTGTGAATAATGCATCAAAATTCCAGAAGCTTGTTTGTGTTAATGAGCCAGACATTTCTCTGAAGCCTAGGTCGAGCCATATACTTTTCCCATATTCTATTGCCTGATTAACAAAATGCTTTTTTCCGCCGTAGATTTTAGGAACGTTGGAGGAGAGGTCGTATGTTCTGAATTTTTTGTTTTTTTGAGAGCCCCAAGATTTAACTAAGTCTGGAGTTACTTCTTCCAGCAAGTCAAGATCTATTTTCTCTTTTAATATCTCTTCCCCCAGTTTTGTTAATCTAAAAGAGAAATCTGATTTTTGTTTTGTCAATATGATTTGCTTTCTTCTTTGGAAATTTGAAAGAGCTAATTGTTCTTCTGGCTTTAATTTTGATTTTTCTATCGGCAGAATCTCTAAAAGGGATTCTTCAAGTGTTTTTTTTGTTAGTTCTTCTCGGGATGCTTGTAAGGAGATTTTCCCGTTATTTAGGGATATTAAAGCTTTTGATTTTAAAACCCCTAGAGATACTTTGAATTCATTTTCAGAAAGTTTGGAAAGTTTTTTAGCTTCTGTTAAGGGAAGATGGTTTTTTTGTTCTAAAAGAGACAGAAGTCTTCTTTCTGGTAGCCCTTGTTTTTTATAATAAATGCCATTTGTATCTAGTTCTATGATTTCCTTTGTTGATTTTTCTAATACTACTAGACCTTTGTTTGATAAAAACTGCAAGGCTCTTAAAATATTTGTTTGATCTAGTCCGGAAGACTTCGTGATCTGGGAAAAAGAGGATTTTAAATAAGGGATGAGGGCTCTTTCTATTGGGGAGAGAGATTCAATTATCTTTTGTATTTCACGGTTTTCTTCTGACATGCTAGATTAAAAAGTTACAGGATTAAAAACTTAATGCTTTTCTGGTTTGTTGGGAGGAAGCTCCGAGGGTTTGCAAGAATGCAGAAGCAGTTGGTTTCTCCTTGTAGTTTAAAAGTTTGAGTTTTGCAGAATGCTTTTTGCAGAGTTTTATCAGTTCAATAAGTTTCTCTAATTCAATTGCCAAGGATTTTTTATTTAATTTTGGGAGTTTAGATATATCATAAAGAATTGTAATTTTGTTTTTCGATGCTGCTTTTGTGGAGACGCGATCTAAGCCTGAATCGATTGTTTTGAGTTTTCTTTGGGTTTTTATTGATATGTTAGGAAAAAGCAAATAAGAGAATTTGCCATATTCTATGATAGAGCGGTTGAACTCATGTGTTTGCGATAGAACAACAATCTCTTTTTCTTTTCCATGAAGATTTTTTATCATTTGCTTTGCTTTTGAAGAGTTTGTTTCTGTTATCATTTTATCCTTTTATCAGAGTTCCTTTGAAGGCTTTGTTTTGCAAGATGTTTTTTAGTTGTTTTAAGTCTTTTCCTGAAATTATATATGTTGAGATTTTATGCTGTTTTATTATTTTTGCTGCTTTTTGATCAAGGACAAAATGTTGCCCTGCAGAGAATCTTATTTTTGAAGCTATTTTTTGGAAATCTTCCCACGATATCTTTCTGATTAGGTGAGCATTTTTGTTTTTTTTAGGATCAGAGGAATATAATCCAGAGACATTTGTCAAGTTTATGAACTTTGTTTTTAGATAGTGCGAGAGTTTTGCAGCAGTCGTGTCTGTTGTTTGTTTCGGGGCAAATCTCAAAGCTCCAGAGATTACCACGGAGTTTTTTGATAAATTATTTTTAACAGATTTCATATCTAATGGAAGAGTATCATTTGCTTCTTGTTTCCCGAAGATTTTCATTAAGAATTTGGCATTTAGTCTTGTTGCTTCTATCCCTAGTGCTGATTGGACAATTGTTGATTCTCCGTAATCTCTTAGTGGTTTTATGTATTTTCTGGCTGTTGAGCCCCCACCACAGACAATTACGAATTTGTATTTATTGTAAAATCTTTCAAGTGTTTTTCTTAAATTTTCTATGAATTTTAAGTCTACTTCTTTAGGTATTATCAAAGAACCACCAATAGAGATGACAATTGTTTTCTTTTTTATCATGTTCTTTTAAGGTAAAGAAGAGTTTTAAAGTTTGTTAGTTACTTGCTGAAGTAGTGAAAAGTTGTATGTTGTGCAGTATATAAATGGTTTTTAAGTTGTGTAAAAGAGGATAAATATGACTAAGATGTATTCAGATCAAGATATTATTCGTGGGGCTTTTGATAAATTATCTAGAGATTATAAAGACGGAGTTAAATATGATGGCGATTTTCCATTAACTATTTTTATAGGAGAAGAGTATAAGGTTAGTATTTCTCATGAAGAAGGTTGTTTGGATTTAGTTCTGGATA
>CAZWLX010000047.1:0-5697 GCA_964634845.1 Candidatus Woesearchaeota archaeon
TATCTTGTCCTTGAAGGATTCTATATTTGCAAGCTTTGCTCCTGAACCCTCTAACATATTATCAAAAATAGTTACTTCTGCGCCTAGTTCAACGCACTTCTTTGCCAGATTGCTTCCTATGAATCCTAAACCTCCGGTGATAAGGACTTTTTTCTGAAACATTATAAATAATCCTCCCATTTATCATGATAATAAGAGATAGTTTGCTCTATTCCCTGTTTGAAATTTAAGGAAGGTTCCCATCCGAGAAGATTCCTTATTTTGCTGTAATCTATTTTAATGTCTCCTGCGTCTAACTTCTTCTGATTTTCAGGAAATGGGACAAAAGTTATCTTGGCTTGTTTGTTTGTGATTTTCTCTACAGCTTTTACAGTTTGCTCTACCATCTCTATAAATTGCATTGGGTTGGCTCCTATGAGGAAAGATTGGCCTTTTGCCTTTTCATTTTGAGAGCAGAGAATCAGAGCAGAGACTACATCGTCTATATGAACATAATCTCTTATGAATTTCCCATCTCCATAAACTGTTATTGGTTGATTTCTCATTATCTGACCTATGAAGATATTTGTTATTCCTCTCCTTGGATTATTGAGCGCTTGTCTTTCCCCAAAAATAGTTCCTAACCTCAAGAAAGAAGTATACATTCCGTATGATTTATGATAAATTTGAAAATACTTTTCACAGATTAATTTATTGGCAGAGTATAATTCTATCGGAAAGTCTAATTCATCTCCTTTTATAGGCAATTTTTTTGCTATTCCTAATTGAGTTATTGTTCCAACAGATATTATCTTTGCTTTTTGATTTGATTTTCTGCAAGCTTCTAAGACATTCATTGTACCAAATAAGTTTATTTCTATATCTTGAATTGGGTTTTCCATTGCAACTGTATGAGATGTCTGAGCTGCTAAATGGAAGATTATGTCCATACCTTTTATTGAGGACTCTATGTCTGAATAAGAGGTTATGTCTCCTTGAATAATTTTTACATTATCCTGAAAATCATTTATGTTCTTTGTTTTCTCCAAAGAGTGAGTAAAAATAGTCACAGAGGCTTCTAATTGAAGACACTTTGCAGCCAGATTGCTTCCTATGAATCCTAAACCTCCGGTGATTAAGACTCTTTGCCCTTTCATAGATTTAAGTTGTAAAACCATTTTCTGTAGAATTTAGGCGGTCTATGACAATTAAAAGCTTTATTGTATTATTTAACACAGGTCACTTCTAGCAAAGACCCTTGATTTAGATGGCTCACTAATAAACTTAAAGGAACGAACAAGATTTTTGAGATATTTGAGAATACAACTTTCTCTGCTATTTTATTTGGCTTTTTATTTTTTGTTAGATAAAACTTAAGAGAGCCGTCAAGCATATAGGGAGTATCGTAAATTCTTGTTTTTATCTTTTCAAAACCTGATTTTTTTAAAGGTATTTTGATGTTTAACGAGTTGTAGTTGTATAAATGCCTGGGAACATCGTAGCCAAACCAATCTTTTTTGAATATCTTTCTCCATAAAGACTTTGTATTCGGGATTGTTATAATTAGCCTGCCTGATTTTTTCAGCCAACCATGGCATTTTTTTAAAATTTCGAGCTGGTTTGGAACATGTTCCAAGACTTCTTTTAAAATTATTATATCAAAAGAGTCTTCATTGTAATTTGCTTTTTTTATTGATTTTCTCTCTATGCCTAAATATTTTTCTTTTTTTGTTAAGATTGGACCATACGGCTCTAAGCCTTTTGTTTTTAGATTGTATGACTTGTAAATCTCAAGTTTCATGCCATTACCGCAGCCTATTTCTAAAACAGATTTTCCAGGATAGATAAAATAAGTATAGAGCAATGGCTCAAATGGGGAAAGAAAAAAATTAAGAAATCTTGACCTTTTAGAAAAATAATGTGCAGAGATTTTGTGGTATTTCAATGCTAAGGGATTATAATCATAAAAAGAATAATATTCTTCAGAAGGATAATATTTTGCAGATTGTTCTTCATTTAATCTCGGAGATAAGAATTCCAGTTCACAGAAATTGCATTTCATAATGCTGAAGTTTCCTGAGACAAAGTATGACTTATCGTACAAATCTTTATACTTTACTTTTATATCTTGGCTAAGACAAATAGGGCATTTTTCCATGAGTTTTTTTAATTAGGGAGATATATTAAGTTAACTGCAGTAGAGAAAAGTATATAAGCTATTTTTTCAGCTGGTTTTTATGGAAAATCTATCTGTGAAAGAAGGAAATTGCAGAGTATGTGGAGACGAGTTAAAAGAAATCATCTCTTTTGGCAGAATGCCTATAGCAAATGCCTTTGTAAAAAAAGAGGATATTGATAAAAAAGAATATTTCTATGATATGGAAGTAGGATTTTGCCCAAGCTGTTATATGGTGCAACTTGTTGAGATGCCTCCCTATGATAAATATATTGTTCCAGATGAAACAGGAAAAACGAACTATGCTTTTTTCTCTTCAACTTCTAAATTTATGGAAGACCATTTCGCAGAAATGGCTAAAGAAGTTGAGTTGAGATTTTTAAAGCAGGGAGATAAAGTCTTGGAAGTTGGAAGCAACGATGGGATAATGCTTAAGGCATTTAAGAAAAATCAGGTTCTGGGAATAGAACCTTCTCAAAATGTTGCAGACATTGCTAAGGCAAGAGGAATAGAGACACTTACAGAATTCTTTACAAAAAAACTTTCCGACAAAATATTGAAAGAAAAAGGGAAGTTTAAAGCAATTTTATCTACAAATGTTACATTAAATATAATTGAAATTCATGAATTAATGGACGGAATTTACAAACTTTTGGATGATAAAGGAGTGTTTATTACAGAAGACCCTTATTTAGCAGATATTTTAGAGAAAAATTCTTATGACCAAGTTTATGATGAACATGTTTGGTATTTTTCATTACATTCATTAAGCGAATTATGCAAAATGCATGACATGGAAGTCTTTGATGCAGAGAAGCAATGGGTTCATGGAGGCAGTATGAGAGTTTATATGTGCAAGAAAGGAGCTTATGAGAAAACAGACAGATTTAGGAAATATTTTGACGAGGAGAAGAAAAGGGGACTTGATAAATTAGACCCTTACCTTAAATTTGCAAGAAATGTTAGGGCAAATAAAGAGAAATTTAGGGAGCTACTTGTGAATTTGAAGTCTGAAGGAAAAAAGATTGTTGGATATGGGGCAGCCTCTAAAGGGACAATTGTCCAGAATTATTGTGATGTGGGGAATGATATTATTGAATATATATCTGATACTACTGAATTTAAACAGGGAAGATATAGCCCTGGAAAACATATACCAATTGTAAAACCAGAAGTGTTTCATCAGGACAATTTTGTGGATTATGCTGTTTTAGGGGCATGGAATCATGCTAAAGAAATAATGGAAAAAGAAAGAGATTTTGTTGATAGAGGGGGAAGATTTATTGTTCATTTGCCAGAGCCAAGAATTATTGAGCCTGGAGAAGACGTTTATGGAAATAAATTAAGTTTGCAAAATAATAAAAATGAATTTAAGGATAACGGAGCAACATTAGACCATGTTGAATTTAAAAAATTAAATGTTTTTGCAAATGACCAAGGATATTTATTTGAAACCTTGAGAGATGATGATGAGATATTTGATGGTGTTTTTGGGCAAGTATTAGTTTCAGAGCTTTATCCAGGAGTTATAAAAGGACTTCATAGACATTGGAAACAAACAGATTACACAACATGCATTAAAGGAAACATAAAATACGTTGTTGCAAAGGAAAAAAAAGATGGGACAGCAGATGTAAAAATATACACAATTGGAGAGAAAAATCCTGTTTTAATTAAAACTCCTCCTGGATTATGGCATGGGTATATGCCTTTGGGAAATGAGAGAGCAACTATATTGCATTTAATGGACAAATCTTATGATGTTAATGATCCTGACACTGATAGATTGGATGTTTATGCTTTCGGAGATGTTTGGACTGTTAAGCCGAGTTGATTATTTGCTTGATAATTCTGACTCAGCAATTATCTTTCTACAAGTGCAGTAATTTCCCAGATGGCATATAGCTAACCTGCTTGCTGTAAATATTATAGGCATTTTTGGAGAATAAGTTTCTCCGACACCTAGAGTTGTGTGGGGAGAGAATCTATTAAAACTTGAATTATCTCTAAATCCATTAATCCATGTAAGACTTATTTCTTCTGGTCTTGGATCTTGATACATATCTGCTAAAGTTGCATCATAAGAAACATATGGAGCTAACTTTTCCATTACTTGATTGTGCAGTGCCTGTAATTCCTGGGTTTTTTCTATTTCAAAAAAAGAAACTTTTTTTCCATTGGGAAGAGTTTCTAAAGGCATGGATTTTATTGTTAATTCTAAAGGAGAGAATGATACTGCTATATCTTTTAAAATTCTTCTTGCTTTTTCTAAATCAGAATCTTCAATTACTCCCATTGCAAGAGAAATATGGGGCAAACAGTAATTTCTGTCTAAAACTATTTTTCTCTCATGTTTTTTAACAAGCCTTGAATTAATATCTAAAGCGAGATTAGTTATATCTTCTGGAGGAAGCAAAACAACATCAAATGCATATCTTACCATTAAAATTTATTGATTAACAATATTTAAAACTTCTCTTGCTATTTGAGGAGAAGAAGCTCTAAGCAAGGGAGCAAGTTTTCCTCTATCATCAAGCCAATATCTTTCTCCTATGTCTTTGCCAGATAAGTCAACAATTGTTCCTCCGATTCTTCTTAGAAGCAGATATTCTGCAGGAGGTTCATAAACTCCTTTTGCCCTTACACCGCAGACAGCATCTACTTGTCCTAAAACAAGGTCTAAGCACATTGAAGAACTTGAAGGAAATCCTGACAACTTGTAATGATTTTTTAATCTTGTTGTGAAAGTGCCGTGAACTAACGCTCCTATCTCATCTAATCCTGAAGTAATGCCTTTTTCATAACTTTCCCAAATAGAAGGGTCGTCAACATAAACTTTTCCTGTTTTTTTACGAGTTTGTTTTATTGTTGATGAAGGTATATGCGTTCCTGAACTAAAGTCTTTTAAGAGTAATCTATCGGGGAAAGCTTGAGAAGTGCGTAAAATCCTATTTGTGACAAATTCTGTTAATCCAGCAAAGGTAAAATCTTTATATCCTGGATTTAAATTAGGGGCGATAGCTAAAACTGTTCCACATCTTGCATTTATGTCTGCTGCTAATCCTGATGAGCCATCTATTCCATCTAAAACAACTAGAAATTCTGGATTTTTTACAAGGTTTATAACACCATGTTCTTCTGCATAAACTCTTGCAGGGAACTTTTGCTCTCTAAGAAAATTAATTACAGCTTCTTCAGAGTCAAAATCTCCTCTAAGAGCTGTGTCTTGTCCTTTTCCTTTTTTAACTTTATCTGCTATTGTTCCTTGTGCTTGAAGAGCTTTTTGAGTTTTGTATGCTTGTATCAAAGCGTGAAAACCAATTGCATCTATTACATCTATTTCTTCCATAATTGTTCTAAGAGAAGAGATATTAAAAAGTTTTGTAGGAAATTTTCACTACTTTGTTAGATGAAAATAGAAAAGGAATGTTTAAATAAAATGTTTTTGATGTTGATTTATGGTAGAAGTAAAACCCCATACAAGAGTGCAAATTTACTCCTTGGAAGGCAGGGAATTGAGGATTGAGCCTACTCACAGAATC